>CAZTEM010000038.1:0-27320 GCA_964612755.1 uncultured Desulfobacterales bacterium
AGACTTTTGAAGCGGGTATCTGCTTTGTTCATATATATTGACCGAGAATTGCTGATAAGACCTTGACATAATTTTAACACTAATATAAAAATGTTAAACTGATCTGGCATTATTGGAATGCCAGCGGTAAATTAGTTGAATATGATTTGGAGAATTTATATGGCCTCTGATACACTTGGGATTATTTATATGGTAACCGGCGCAGGACCGGTTGTTAAATGTGTACTGCTTTTACTTTTATTTTTTTCCATAACAACATGGGCAATAATTTTTATTAAATATCGTTATATTAGAAAAGCTCAAAAAGAATCTGCTGATTTTACTGAACTTTTCTGGCATTGCAAGACTCTTTCAGACGCCTTTTCCAAGGCTAAAGCCCTGAAATCAAGTCCGGTAGCCAGAATTTTTATTACCGGATATCTGGAACTTTCAAAATTTAATAAAGCAAAAAATAAAGGTGAGAAAGATATTAATGATGCAATAATTGAACAATCTAATATCAGTGTAATAGGGAATTTACAAAGAAGCTTGAGAAGATCAATTAATACTGAAGTTAGAAGATTGACCCAGTTGACTCCTTTTCTTGCTACTGCAGGTAATACATCGCCCTTTATCGGTCTTTTTGGTACTGTCTGGGGTATCATGAGTACATTCCAGGGCATAGGTTTAAGTGGGTCTGCAAGCCTTGCAGTTGTGGCACCGGGTATATCTGAAGCTCTTATTGCTACTGCAGCAGGACTGGCTGTCGCCATCCCATCAGTGATTGCATATAATTATTTTGTAGGTAAGGTACGTTTGCTTGATTCTGAACTCCAGGGATTCTCAATAGATTTTTTAAATATTATTGAACGGGAAACCCAAAAACAAAGGGGATAATCATGAATATAGGCTCAGATAATGATCAACTTATGTCTGAAATTAATGTTACTCCTTTTGTGGATGTTATGCTTGTGCTTCTCATTATTTTTATGGTGGCAGCGCCCATGATGGTTCAGGGCGTTCATGTTGACCTGCCAAAAGCCAGTACTAAACCTTTAAAAGGAAATCAGGAAAACCTTGTGGTTTCAATTAACAGCGAAAGAAAAGTATTTATAAATAATACTGCTGTAAATGTTGAGTATTTATCTGACAAATTGAGTAAAATTATGGAAAATCTTGAGACAAAAAATGTTTATTTAAGAGCAGATAAAAGTGTACCCTATGGTGTTGTGATAAATGTAGTGTCCAAAATTAAACGTGCAGGCGTAGATAGCCTCGGCATGATAACACTTCCTGAAAATAAAAAAGATTCTTAATGATATTCAATGACTACAATAATCATACCAAAATATAAAGAAGATTTTATTCTAAAATCAGATAATCGGCGCCAGCTTTCTGGTTCAGGTGTTGCCGCAGCAATTGTTTTGCACGCTATGTTGTTGTTGATAATGGTTGTGATGCAGCACCATGCACCATTTAATACAAAATTGCCGCCATCTGTAAGGGTTGACCTTGTTTCATATTCTCCTAAGCCTGAGGACCTTTTAAAATCAAAGAAAAAGCAGTCCAAGAAAATTATTAAAAAAAAGTCAAAACCCAAAAAAAATGTTAAAAAGCATGTTAAAAAGATAGCTAAACCCATTGAGAAGCCCCGGGTAAAAAAAGAAAAAGAATTTTCTGAAAAAAAGATTGATAAAACTTCAAAAATTATCGAGGCTGCAAAAAAGGATATTGAAAAAAGAGTTGAAGACCAGGAGCAAAATAAGATAAAAGATATTTTATCTGAATTAAGTGAGAAAGTTGCAGAACAGGAAATGGAAGATGATTATGAAGAAGAAGATGTCGCAGCTTCAAGCTTTAAGGCATGGGGAACGAAAAATATAGCAGAAGGCATATATAACGGTATATTGATGGCATCGGTTCAGCATAATTGGGTTTTCAATGAAAGATTAGCAAACCTTGAAAAAAATAAAGAAAAAATAAATGTACTTGTCATGATTAAAATTTTAAGGAACGGTAGACTTGCCGATATCTGGATCGAGACAAAGTCTGGCAATGAGTTCCTGGATAGATCTGCAATGAGAGCTATTAAGAAAGCAGCCCCTTTTAAACCTCTCCCTGCAGAATTCAAAGATTCTACTTATGAACTTGGGTTGCTTTTTTCACCAAAAGGATTAAAGTAGACCAATGATTTATAAAAGATTAATAAAACCTGTCTTTTTAATTGTTGCTATCGCCATATGTTTTTTTCTTATGAATAGCTCTGTTTATTGCCAGGATATAACTATATTAAATATTGACAATCCTTCCATTCGGAAAATTCCGTTGGCAATACCTGAATTTAAAAAATTCTCCGTTGGAGATATTATAGAAAAAGATGCTGAAAAAGCACAGACCCTTCTTATAGATGCCCTTGATTTTACAGGATATTTGAAAATAATTGATGCCCGGGCGTTTTTAGCTGATCCTGCTAAAACCGGGATTGCCAGAAAAGATATCAATTTTCTGGATTGGACAGGGATTGGCGCAGAATTACTTATTACCGGTGGAATAAATGTTGAAAAAAATAGAGTTAAGCTCTGGTTAAGACTTTTTGACACATTTGATATGAGACTGTTAGCAGGAAAAATTTATACAGGCGAGAGAAAAGATTTAAGATTGATGATCCATCGCTTCTGTAGTGAAGTATCTTTGAAATTAACAGGGAAACCTGGAGTTTTTAACAGTAAAATTGCTTTTGTATCAAAAATAAATGATAAAAAAGAAATTTTTACATGTGAATTTGACGGATTCAACCCTAAACAATTTACTTTCCATAAAAGTATCTCTCTTTCCCCTGCATGGTCTTCAGACTCTGAATGGATAGCTTATTCATCTTTTGCCAATGGAAACCATGACCTCTATATAAAAAGTTTTAATAAAAGACGAGGGACAATAATTAATAAAAAAGGTATGAATATTACACCTGCATGGGCACCTGGCAAATTTGAGCTGGCTGCCTGCTTAAGTTTTTCCGGAGATCCTGAAATTTATCTATTGACTGGTAAGGGAAAAATTATTAAAAGGATAACTGATAGTTGGGGAATTGATACTTCTCCCAAATTTTCACCAGATGGTCATAGTATTGCATTTGTTTCAAAACGAGAGGGGACACCTCAGATTTTTATTAAGAATTTAGAAACAAATCATACAAGAAGATTGACTTTTAAAGGTGGTTATAATACATCACCTGCATGGTCACCAAATGGTGATAGAATTGCTTATGTTGGTATTAAAAGTGGAAGAATTGATATATACACCATTGGGGTTAACGGAGATTTTCCAGTGCAGTTAACAAGTTCGACTGGAGATAATGAGGATCCATCCTGGTCTCCTGATGGAGGATTAATTGTTTTTTCTTCAACACGTATGAGGGGCAGATCCCAATTATATGTTATGACCGCTGCAGGCACAGACCAAAGGAGGCTTTTAAAATTTAAGGGGGAACAAACCGATCCTGACTGGTCTATGGTAAATAAATAAAATAGAGTCAAGTAATAATAATTAATTAAGGAGGCAGTATGAAAAAGAGAGTTTTTGTTAATTTATTAATGGCACTTTTAGTAGCTGGTCTTTTTCTGACAGTTTCATGTGCACAGAAAAAAGTTACAGTTAAGCCAACTACCGAATCTGGCCAGGATACTTCGGAACAAGGAACTTCTCCTGCCGATAATACCACCCACCACAAAAATCCACTTAAACCTGTTGCAACTGGTGATGCTGATGTGGACTTTATTAACCTGGATATATATTTCAACTTTGATAGTGCTGAGTTGGATGCTGAGGCTCAAGCTCTTTTGCAGACTAAAGCTGCTTATTTAAAAGAAAAAAGTAAAATTAATGTTATTATTGAAGGGCATTGTGATGAAAGAGGCACTACCGAATATAATTTAGCATTGGGTGAAAGGCGTGCAAAAGCTGCAAGAGATTTTCTTGTTGATTTAGGCATCCCGGCATCCCGCCTTAATATTATAAGTTATGGTGAAGAAAAACCTGCTGACCCTGGTCATAATGAAAATGCCTGGGAACGAAATAGACGTGGTCATTTTAATCTTCAATAAAGCCTTCTTATTGTTTTGTGAACGCTTAGAATATTTCAAGTGCATCAATCTCTTATAGTTTATGTCATAAGGAATTGATGCACTTGAGTTTTGTTGTTTTTTTTTAAAAAATTAGATATTTTGTTTGAGGAATAGCTATGAATAAGTTCTTTTATCTTTGTCTTATTTTTTGTCTTATTTTTTGTTCAGGTTGTGTTTCATCAAATAAAATAAATACTCTTGAAAATAGAATTATTTCTCTTGAGATTGCAAAGGATCGTCAGCTCCAAAATGACAGAGCCCGGGAGAAGATAATTGAGGAATTGAAAAAGAATGGTGATTCCGCTAATAGAAATTATGCTGCTTTAAAAGCTGAATTGAGAAGTTACAGGGCATCTATTCAAAGGCTTAGAGGAGTTATCGAAGAGACAGGACATAAATTTAAAATTCTTGATAACAAAGATATGTCTAAGGAAAATGATAAAAAAATTGAAGAATTAAACAATAAATTTCACAGAATTTCCAAACACATTACAGAACTTGAACAATACATTGGCCTTGAATCCTCAAAAAATTTGTTGTCAAATGATTCAACACCGAAGAAAAATATGGATACATCTGATGTCCAGGATATACAAGATAACAATCATGAAATAGTTAAGAATATAAATATTGGCTTAAGGGGTAAAAATGAAACACCTGAAGATGTTTATAAAAGGGCTAAAAGCTTTTTAGATAAAGGGAAATATGATTCTTCACGCCTTGAGTTTGAAAAGTTCATTAATTTATTTCCTGACTCCAAAAATGCTGATAATGCAAGATTCTGGATAGCTGAGACCTATTATCGTGAAAAATGGTTTGAGAAATCAATCTTAGAATATCAAAAGGTTATTGAAAAATATTCTACCGGGAATAAAGTTGCAGCAGCACTTTTAAAACAGGGATATTCTTTTGCTGCCCTTGGTGAAAAAGCCAATTCAAGATTGATTTTAAAAGAGCTGATTAAAAAATATCCTGACTCAAAAGAGGCAGCATTTGCAAAAAAGAAATTGGAAAGCATAAAGTAAAAAAAGAAATTGAAATGGTCAAAATTGTTGGAATTGATCCCGGACTTGCAGGAACAGGGATAGGGGTGATCCAGGGAGAGAGAGGTGATGTCCAAAAATATTCCTTTGGCAGTATCAGCACAGACAAAAAAGATCCTACCTGTTTAAGACTCAATACAATTTATATAAAAATTAGTGAATTTTTGAAAGATGAAAATCCGGATCTGGTTGTGATTGAAGATATTTATTCACTTGAAAAATATCCAAAATCAGGTATCATGTTAGGCAAAGTTGTTGGCGTTTTACTTTTAGCTTCTTATCAGGTGGGAGTGAAAATAGAGGAAGTTTCTGTGCGTGAAGTGAAAAAAGTAGTTTCAGGTAATGGTAATGCTGATAAATATCAAGTAGAAGAAGCAACAAGGCATATATTGAATCATAATCAGCCGATTCGTCCTTTTCATGCCTCTGATGCTCTGGCATTAGCATTAACCGGACTTTTCAGGTATGAATCTTATTTATGATTGGATATCTTGAAGGTAAAATAATAAAATATGAACCAGATGGCATTCTTTTGCTTGTTAATAATGTCGGTTATGAAATTTTGCTTTCTGCAAATGTTTTGTCTAATATTAAATCTAAAGATGTAAAGCTTTATATTTATTACCATCAAACTGAGAAACAGCCAAAACCGGTTTTGATAGGGTTTAAAACCCAAGAGGAAAAAGATTTTTTTCAATTGTTTATAACTGTAGATGCAATTGGTCCTCTTAAAGCCGTGAAAGCTCTTGAGATTCCAAACTCTGAAATTGCCCTTGCAATTGAAGAAAAAAATGTTAAGGCTCTTACAAATCTCAGAGGTATTGGTAAAAGAAGTGCTGAAAAGATAATTGCAGCTCTTAATGGTAAAACCGCTAAATTTATCTCATCTGATAGTGTAAAATATGATAGTATATCTGGTAGAGAACCAGACAATCTTATAAAAAGTATTGAAGATCAGGTCAGACACGTTCTTATTGAACAATTAGGATATTCAGAAAAAGATTCAAAGGTATTAATTGCAGGAGCTTTGAAAAAGGATAAGACAATATCAACAGCTGAACAACTCTTTGATTATGTATTAGATAAAGGTATGAAATCATGAATGATGGTATTATTTCATTCTCCTCTGAAAATACCAATATATCTTCAGCAAAACAATTGCCTCAAGACAGGGACAATGATATTGTCTCTCTTCGTCCTGAAAGCTTTAGAGACTATGTCGGGCAGAAAGATACTGTTGAAACTTTAAGCATTGCCATTGAAGCTGCAAAAATGAGACAGGAACCTTTAGAACATATTTTACTGCATGGACCTCCTGGTCTTGGTAAAACTACAATTTCGCATATTATTGCCAATGAAATAAATACAAGATTAACTATAACCTCAGGTCCTGCTCTGGAAAAGGGTGGGGACCTCATTGGAATGTTAACAAGCCTTGGTGATGGAGATATCTTTTTTATTGATGAAATTCATAGAATACCAAAGACTGTGGAAGAGTTTTTATATCCTGCAATGGAAGATTATGCAGTGGATTTTATTTTTGATAAAGGTGTAAATGCCAGAAGTTATAGATATAAACTAAAACAATTTGTTTTAATTGGAGCAACAACAAGAGTAGGATTGTTGTCATCTCCCTTGCGGGATAGATTTGGTATTTTTAGAACTTTGGATTTTTATTCGGTGGAGGAACTTGTCACAATAGTTAAGAGATCCGCATCGATTTTAAAAGTAAAAATAGATAAAAAAGGCGCTGTAGAACTTGCAAATAGATCGCGGGGAACCCCGAGAATTGCAAACAGACTTTTAAAGCGTGTCAGGGATTATTCTCAGGTTAAGGCCGATGGGAAAATTACCGAAACTGTGGTTGGTGCAGCCCTTGAACTAGAAGGTATAGATAATGTCGGTCTTACAGTTTTAGATCGTAATTATTTAAAAACTATTATTGAATTTTATCAAGGCGGTCCTGTGGGGATAGAAGCAATTTCTGCAACTCTTCAAGAAGAGACAGATACCTTGGTAGACGTGGTTGAACCTTATTTATTAAAAATCGGTATGATTATAAGGACTTCAAGTGGAAGGAAAGTTCCTGTAAAGGCATACGAACATTTAAAGATTGATTGTTAAGCTTAATGTAATAGGTTATCATAGGTTAATTGGGGATTAGAACAAACAGAAAGGATGGGAAGTGTCTCGTAAGTTTATTGTTTTATTGATAGCAGGTCTTTTTTTATTGGATTTTAAAGTATTTGCAAATACTTTAGGTAAATTACCAGAGTCTTTGATTCTTTTACCTGAAAAATGCAATGCAATTGTAGTAGAGAAAAGCAGTCAGCAGGTTTTTCTTTATTCAAATGACGGGCAAATTTCAAATGATTTGAAATTTGAATGTTCTACTGGAGAGGCATATGGTGATAAGAAGAGATCTGGCGATAAAAAAACACCTGAGGGTATTTATTTTATAAAAGATACATATGAGGATAAAGATCTTTCGCCTATTTATGGTAAAAAGGCATTCCCCATTGATTACCCGAACCTGGTAGACAAACTGGCAGGAAAAACAGGGAATAATATTTGGCTGCATGGCACAAATAAAGTGTTAAAGGCAATGGATTCCAATGGATGTGTTGCCATGGAAGATAATAATATATTAGCTCTTTCAAAATATATCGCCATAAATAAAACTCCTGTTATTATAGTAGATAAGCTGTCCATGGCAGATCAGGAGAAACTTGCTGCAAAGAGAAAAATGATCCTGGAATGGTTTAAAGGATGGAAAGATTCAATAAATCATGGCAGTTATCATGATTATTTGAGTTTTTATGATGATTCATATTTGCCTGATATCTCATGGTGGAAAGACTGGTATTTAATAAGGGAAAGAACTAAAAAGAAAGTTAACAACTTTAGCGTGATTTTAAGCCAGAAGGGTATTTATAACCAGGGTAATATATATGTTATTATTTTCAATATGGCGGTGAAATGTTTAAAACAAAATATTGATTTTGGCACACGAAAGCTTTTTGTGATAGAAAAAAATGATGGGTATAAAGTTATAGGTGATGTATATCAGGAGAAAAAAATAAATAAGAATAAAAACCCATATCCACTAGTACAGGCAGCAACTTACCTTGCTAAGAATCTGGAACAGGGACCGGATATTATAGATATTATTCAAGATTGGGCTAAGGCATGGAATGATAAAAATATGGAAATTTATTCTTCATACTATGCAAAAGATTTTTATTCGGATGGACTTAATAAACAAAAATGGGTACAAAGGAAAAAAGACCTTGCTAAGAGATATGATTATATCAAAGTTGTTATAAAAGATCTTCAAGTAAACAGAGGCAAAAAAAATATTTTGGTAAAGTTCTTGCAGGATTATAAATCCAGCGGATTTAGTGCAATTGGTATTAAAACATTAATATTTATTCATGAGGATAAAGGATGGAAGATATATCACGAGAGCTGGAAAAAGAAATAGAATCATATTCCAGCCCGGCCCGCATAAAGCGTAAAAGCGCAACCATGCTCATTGCTGTTGACGATTTTGGGAAAATGAAGCCAGCGGATTGGATTAAAAAATTCCTTGTTGTTTTAGTGGTGATAAGTATATTCTTTTTTCTTACAACCATACAGTTTTACAGGCTTTATTCCAATTATAAGGCTGAATGCATAAGTTTGCGAACAAATCTGGATCTGGCAGAAAAAAAAGTCAAAAATTCCATTAAAGAAAAAGAATTCCTCATGGCAAAATTGGTAATGTCAGATAAAAAGCCTGTTAAATTAAAAATAGAAGAAAAAAAGAATATAACCAAAATCATTGAAAGCAAAGTGGTAAAGGTAGTAAAAAAAAGACAGATTCCTTCTGCTCCAACATCTTTGAATAAATCTGGATCTATACAAGGAGCGCAGAAAAAATTACAAAAATATAGGAATCAACCACCAAAGGATATAACCCAAGCGCCCCAAAAGGATATCCAGAATGAAATTATTAAACCAGCCCCATCAGAAGCTGAGCCAGAGCAAAAAAATATTAAAAATGTTGGCATTGATAGATTTGTGATAACAAAAGATAAAGACACAGGAGATGTATTTATTAATTTTAGAGTCTTGAATATTGCAAGTGAACAAGGAGATGCCTCTGGTCGAGTTTTTGTTCTGTTATGGTCGAAAAACAAATCTGATATGAATAAATTGGTTGTTCCCACTGTGCCTCTTAAGGATAATATGCCGGCAATCCCAAGAAGAGGGCAATATTTTTCCATTGCACATTTTAAATCTGTGAAATTTAAAATTCGGAATATTCCAAATCCTGAATTGTTTGATAAAGCTACGGTTTTTGTGTTTGGAAAAGAAAATAAATTGATTCTAAATGAAGAAATAAATATATCAATAGGGCAATAAATACAATATGAAAAAAAATATTAAATTTACACTATTTGTTTTTATTTATGTGTTTTGCCTTATTTTTTTTATTTGCAATTATGCATATGCTCAAAAAAGGACTTATACTGTTTATTTTTCAGGTGAAGATAATGAGCTCCATGTTTACAAGGTTAATGGTACTGAGCCTGGAAAGACCCTCATGATAATAGGCGGGATTCAAGGGGATGAAGCAGCAGGATTCCTTGCAGCTGATAGATACGCTGATATCTCATTAAAGAAAGGCAATCTTATTGTAGTGCCCAGAGCGAATTTTCCTTCAATCTTAAAACAGGAGAGGAAAATCAATGAGGATATGAATAGAAAATTTTCCGGAGATGACGTGGAAAATTATGAAGCACGTGTGGTTGAGGTGCTTAAGAAACTTATTCAGGAAAGCGATTGTTTAGTAAACCTCCATGAGGGGTCTGGTGTTTTTTCAACGACATGGCAGGGTCCTTTGCATAATCCTGCAAGGTTTGGGCAGTCGATTATTGCTGATACTGCATTTTTTGAGGACGAGAAGCTTGGAATTAAAATAGATCTTAAAAAAATGGCTGAATTTGTAATTAAAAGAGTCAATAAATATGTAACTAATCCTGATTATTTTTTTCATTTTAATGATCATGAAACAGCTAGACCTGATACAAAACATAAGGAACAAAGAAGGTCTGCTACATATTATGCTTTATATCATTGCAAAATCCCTGCTTTTGGTGTCGAATCGGCAAAAGCTTTACCATTGGAACAAAAGGTTAAACAGCATATTTACGCAATTAATGGATTTATGGAATTAATGGGAGTAATCCCTGAAACTCCAGGTAGTGATCTTAGAAAACCAGAGCTCCAATATGTAATTATTGTTGTTAATAATAATGTTCCGGTTGTAGTTGGTTCCATGCAGCATTTAAAGATTAATAAAGGTGATATTGTTGAAGTCTTAGATGTAGTTGCAAACTATAAACGTGGCTTGAGCGCTGATATAATCGGGGCTGGCAGTGATCTTAATGATATGAAAAAAAAGATCAGGATTGATGAAGAAACCAGAATTATTATAAAAAAAGATCATTACCCTTGTGGCAGTATTTTTCTAGATTTTCATTCTGGCAATATTTCAGAAACAAATAAATTGTCAATATCAGAGTCAAAAAAAATTGTCACACTTAAATATAAGCTTAAGGTGAATGGCAGGATAAAAATTGTTGACAACTATAGTCATATTAAGCTTAAAAGAGGGGATAAATTAATTATTTTAGATTTAATTTCAGGCAATATAGATCCTTCGGAATATGTAGTTAATTTTAAAGGCTTTGTTGGTAACCGTCGCAATAATAAAGGAGAAGACAGAGGATATCTTATTGATACAGGTAAAAAAAATGTATTGATGAAACAATATTCAATTAATGAGCAGGATAAACATTATTATATATTTACCAGTTTAGATGATAAAGAGGTCGGTAAATTATTTATAGATTTTTAGTATATTTTTTGACCATAAAGTTTAGGAGAGAAAGATGAATAAAAAAAACCTTTCAATTATTGATAAAGAATTAACAATAGAAGGTTCTATTTCAAGCAGTGGAAAATTAATAATAAAAGGCAAGATAAAAGGCGAGATAAAAGGTGATATCATTGTCATAGCTGAAGATGGCGAGGTCGATTCTAATTCTGCAATAGTTGCAAGTATGACAGTAGGCGGAAAATTTAATGGAGATTTAATTGCTTCAAAAGAGCTCATAATATTATCTACAGGGAGTTGTGCAGGTAAGGTGGAATGTAAAGATTTAATTGTTGAAAATGGCGGCATTTTAAATGCGGAGGTGTCATGCACGACTACAGATCAGGTCGATGGTGGGAAACAAAGGGAAAAAATTAAGCTTGCAAAAAAAGAGATGAAAGAAACCAAGAAGATCGAATTGTAGAATTTGCTTGACATATATGAGGAAATATACTAATACTATTGAATTATTTTTTTGATATGAACAGGAGCTTGAAGAATTGAATAAATTTACATATAGTGCAAAAAGATCAGATAACAAAGAGAATTGGTGTATAATTGATGCAAAGGATAAAGTCCTTGGTAGATTAGCATCAGAAGTAGCAAGAAGGATTAGAGGGAAACATAATCCTTTATTTACTCCCCATGTTGATACGGGAGACTGGGTGATTGTTATTAATGCTGATAAAATCCGCCTCACAGGGAATAAGTGGGATGGCAAAAAGTATTATAGACATTCAGGTTATATTGGGAGTATAAAATCAGAGACAGCGCGAGAGCTTCATGATCGCAAACCTACAGAACTTGTGAAAAAAGCTGTCACAGGCATGCTTCCAAAAAATAAACTTGGAAGACAACTCAATAGTAAATTATTTGTTTACGCAGATGATCAGCATCCCCATGCTGCTCAAAAACCTGAAATAGTTGATTTATAGAAAAAATTAAGGGACTAAAAAGTATTCATGGAAAATACAAATACATTTTACGCAACAGGTAAAAGAAAAAGCTCCATCGCAAAAGTTTGGCTGACACCTGGCAATGGAAGATTTATTGTTAACAATAAAGATATGAATGAATATTTTGTTCAGGATACTGTGCGAGATATGTTGACAGCTCCATTGTCGTTAGTAGAAAAAAAAGATGCATTTGATATCAAAATAACTGTATTGGGTGGTGGTGTTTCAGGGCAGGCAGGTGCTATTACACTTGGTTTGTCAAGAGCGCTTCTCCTTGTTGATCCTGATCTCCGTGGTATCTTAAAAGACTATGGATATCTCACGCGTGATTCAAGAATGAAAGAGCGTAAGAAATATGGTAAAAAAGGAGCACGAGCAAGCTATCAATTTTCAAAAAGATAATTTATTTTATAAAATATTTGTATATTTAAAGGGTGAGCATTTTTGTTAATGCTTGCCTTTTTCTATTTTTAATATGAAGACTTATTTATTTTATGATATCGAGACAAGCGGTTTAAACCCGGTTTTTGATCAGATCTTAACTTTTGCATCAATAAGAACTGATGAAAACTTTAATGAGGTTGAACGCAATTCTTTTATCATTAAGTTAAGACCTGATATAGTCCCGTCCCCTCAGGCTTTTCTTGTCCACAGACTTACCTTTGATGACTTAAGTGCAGGAATTAGTGAGTATGAAGCTGTTAAACAGATTCATACAATGGTAAATCAACCGGGAACTGTCAGTCTTGGCTATAATACCTTGAAATTTGATGATGAATTTTTGCGATTTTCATTTTACCGGAATCTTTTTGATCCATACACCCATCAATATAAGAACGGGTGCTCTCGTATGGATATTTTTCCTTTTACAATACTTTTTTATATTTTTAAGCCCCAGGTGATTGTGTGGCCTCAAAATAATGAAAAAATAAGTCTTAAGCTTGAAGCAATCAGCGCAAAAAATTCTCTTGTTACTTCAGGGAGAGCCCATGAAGCAATGGCAGATGTTGAAGCAACTTTGAACCTTGCCAGGATTTTTGCAAAAGAAAAAGAAATATTTACTTATATTATTGATTTTTTTAATAAACAAAAAGATGAACAAAGAATTAATAAGTTTAAAAAATCAATAAAGATAAAAGGTTTTAGCTATAAACTTGGTATTATACTATCTCATAGATTGGGCTTTGATGCTAATTATATGGCTTTAGCTATTAACATTGGAAAATCCATAAAATATTCGAATCAGAATTTGTGGCTGAGACTTGATAAAGAGTCTTTACTTAGATTTGCTGATAAACCGGAAGATTTAAGTTGTCTGATTGAACGCAAGAGATTTGGAGATCTACCAGTTATTCTTCCTGCAATTGATAGGTTTGTAAAAAAGCTTAATAGAGAGAATTTACAAATTGCTGAAAATAATATTAAGGAAATTTTAAATAATACCCAGGATTTTTTTGAGATTACAAAATTTTATAAAGAATTTGAATATCCATATATTCCTGATCTTGATCCTGATGCAGAACTTTACCAGACTGGATTTTTTTCCATAACTGAAAAACAAGATATATCAAGTTTTCATCGTGGGGATTCAGAATCAAGAATACAGCTTATTGATCAAATGAAGACCAAAAGAATTAAAACCCTGGCTCAAAGAATAATTAACAGGAATCATTCTTTGTTTGATAAAGAATCTCTTGAATCAATGAAATCCTCTGAATTTGCACAGCTTTTGCATAGATTGAGAGTCTCTGATTCTGATAAAGTGGTCAAAGGATATAAAGAAGACAGGAAATTTAATTGTGCAGATGCGCTAAAAGAGCTTTGTTCTGTGAATGAGCTTGACTTAGATAGTGAACAGAAAAAAATTATTGACTGGCTAAAAGATTATATTCAAAAATACTAAATCTCGCCCTATCTCTTTTAAACAACTACTATAGCCTGGAAAGCCTTTGAAGATCATCGATTTGGGCGCTATGTATAAATGTATTTAAATCGTTTTCTTTTTCTGAGGAAATATTCGTAAATTTTATTCCTATAAAAACATGAGTCTCAGAAAAATTATTATTTACCCTGATGATTTCAGCTTTGGCCGGTATAATGCTGATAGGTTCCATTTTAGAGGGATCATGTTTGCTTTCTTTTTGAAGGATCATGCCAAGTTTTATTGTTTCATGGGGTTTGATTTTAGTTAAGGGGTTTGTTTTTAAATTATTCTTTTTGGGACAGATAATGCCTGCTCCTGCAAATGAAATATCACGAAAGATAAAGTCCTTTTTAGTTATATATTCTTGATCAAGATATATAATCTTCCCATTGATTGCGAAATGACTACTTAATGATAATCTGTATGCAGAACGAACATTTGTTGTGTCAATTATTGGTGGAAAATATTTTAGTTGTATAGCATCTACCTTGTTTTTCCCCGCAAGAGTGTAGCCCTGGAGAAAGTTTTCAGGTCTGCATTTTATGCCAACACGAGTTTTCCCTTTGTCTCCTTTTATGACAGCAGTTAAATGCATTTCGTCATATTTGGTGTTTTTTGTTACAGGATTTAGAGGCTGCGCTATTATAATAGTATGGTCATGATGGTTGATATCATAAATAATTGAAGATTTAGCATATGGTGTTAGAGAATTCAGGTTAAATACTAAATCAACTCTAAGCGAGGGGGAAAAAATTTTTTTAAATTCCATATATCATAAAAAAATCAGGCAATATATGATATATCCAGTATATTGCCTGATGAGTAGTATAATTTATTTATTTTACAGCATCTTTTAAGGCTTTCCCTGGAACAAATTTCGGAACTGTTCTGGCAGGAATATCAATCTCTTTTCCAGTCTGTGGATTTCTTCCCTTTCTTGCTTTTCTATTAGCAGTCTTAAATGTGCCAAATCCAACCAGGGTTACAGAGTCATTGCCGGAAAGAGCTTCTGTGATTGATGCAATCATGCAATCAACAGCCGCATGAGCTTCTTTTTTACTGTTAAGCACTTCAGAAACTTTGTTAATTAAATCACCTTTGTTCATCGTTATCACTCCTTTTTTACGGTTGCTTATTAAATCCTTATTGAATTTAACTCACCAATTAATATACTTTCTACAGCATTAAACGTACGTTACGCGGTTGTAGAGCGCGTGTCAAGTGTTTATTCCAATTTTTTTTGTAAAAAAAGTTGCTAAAACCGCGCCAACCCGCTAAAATAGGAGAAAAATACCGGAGAAAATTATGGAAGCTAAATTAGTGAATCCCTTTATTGAAGGGGCTTTGTATATACTTGATACAACTGCCTTAGTTAAGGCAAAACCAGAATCAATTTTTTTAAAAAAGAATCTTGTTTCCCAGGGAGATATATCAGGTATGCTTAATATTGATGGTGATGTGACAGGGTCAGTGGCTGTTGTTTTTTATAAAAATACTATTTTGGGTGTTGTTTCAGCAATGTTTGGTGAAGAAATGACAGACATGAATGAAGAAATAGATGATGCAGTCGGCGAAATCAGCAATATGATAGCAGGGCATGTAACTACAAAGATGAGTGAGATGGGAAAACAAGTTAAGATTAAACTTTCGGGAGTGGCTTCAGGAACTAATCATGTGATTGAACATGCCAAAGGCTCAGGACCTGTTTTAGTGGCGCCTTTTAAAACAACCAAAGGCAGATTTTCGATTGAGATGGCTTTTAAAAATTAGGGATTATTACAAGATTATCACTATATATCAGTGAACAAGTGTAATTGTAAAATACCATCTTATGAGTTCGTGCCCAAAAAATATATAAATTATAGCTCCAAGAGACAGATATGGACCAAAAGGGATTCTAAGCTTTGTGTCTATAATCCTTGAAGAAATCATTATTATGATTCCTGCAATGGTACCGGTTAAAGATCCTATAAAAATAGTAAATATTACTCCCTGCCACCCGATTGCACCGCCAATCATAGCAAGAAGTTTTATGTCGCCGCCTCCCATCCCATTAATTTTTTTAATGAAATAATAAATTAATGCAATGGCATAAAGGCTGCCACCGCCAAGTAGTATGCCAAGAATAGAATCTTGAAAACTGATTTGAGGGATAAATAATGGAGATGTGGCAAAAATAATTATACCGGGTAATGAAAAAATATCAGGAATAATTTGATAATCAATATCAATAAAAGAAATAATAATCAGTATGGAAATAAAACTAAACCAGAATAATGTTATTGAAGAATACCCGAATTTGATAAAAAGAAATAGCAGGATAAAACCTGTCAGTCCCTCAATAATGGGATATCTAGGAGAAAAAGGATGTTTACAGTATTTACATTTGCCCAACAGCATAAAATAGCTGAAAACAGGTATATTAAAATAAAAAGGGATTTTTTTGTGACAGAAAGGGCAGGAAGATCCGGGTGTTACAATGGATATTTTTTTTGGTATTCTATAAATGCAGACATTATAAAAGCTACCAAGGCATGCCCCGAGCATAAAAATCATAAAATATAGCAGTTTATCAATATAAAGATACATTTATCAGCTCCTTTAGGAAATAATATTCACAATTGAATAATAATTAATGATTCAAAATAAACAAAAGGCTTTTAATAGTCAATAATTTAATAAACTTAAAAATTTGTTAAAAAAGAGATATGAGGCGTTGTAAAATATAAAAAATGTTTTATTGTAAAAGTACAATTTAAAATAGACATGATATAATATTTGAATATAAGATAGATTTTTTTTTGATTAGAAAGGGGTAAAAAATATATATGGCTGAAACTGATATGGATGATCTTATCGATGTGATTGAACGGGAGGGAGATTCTGCTAATATCCCTTTAACTATTTCCATGATGCCTGTAAGGGATGTTGTTGTATTTACCGATATGCTTTTGCCTTTGTTTGTGGGGCGGGAGAAATCAATTAAAGCAATTGAAGAGTCTGTGAAAAAAGACAGATATATTTTTTTGTCAACGCAAAAAGACTCGTTTGTAGAAAACCCAAAAGCTTCGGATGTTTACAGGGTTGGAACTGTAGGCAGGGTTCAAAAGATGTTGAAACTGCCGGATGGCAAAGTAAAGGCTCTTGTCCAGGGTATAGCTAAAGCAAGAATAATAAAATACACAACGCGTCGTGCTTTTTTTGAAGTTAAAATTGAAATTATAGAAGATACAATTATAAAAGAGCTCAATATTGAACACGAAGCTCTTATGAGAAATGTTAAAGAAAACAGTGGTAAACTTTTAGCCTTAAAAGGTGAATTTTCCCAGGACGCAGTTGACCTTTTAAATTTTATTGATTCTCCTGGTAAACTTGCTGATCTTGTTGCATCTAATTTAAATCTCAAAGTAGCAGACTCACAGGAACTGATAGAGATTAACGATCCAATAGAAAGATTAAAAAAAGTTAATGATTTTTTAGCTCGTGAAGTTGATTTGTCAGCTGTGCAGGCAAGGATTCAAACTGATGTTAAAGATGAGATTTCAAGGACCCAAAGAGATTATTATTTAAGAGAACAGATCAAAGCTATCCATAAGGAGCTTGGTGAGACTGATGACAGATTTGCTGAGATCGAGGAATTCAGGGAAAAGATCAAGAAGGCAAAAATACCTAAGCAAAATGAAAAAGAGGCGCTAAAACAATTAAAAAGATTTGAGCAAATGCATTCTGATTCATCAGAAGCATCAATAATCAGAAGCTATTTGGATTGTATTGTGGAGCTGCCATGGGCAAAGTCATCAAAGGATTTTTTAGATATTGAAAAGTCAGCTCAATTGCTTGATAAAAATCATTATGGTCTTACTAAAGTAAAAGAAAGAATCCTTGAATATTTGAGTGTGCGTAAACTCAATCCAAAGAAAAAAGGACAGATCCTTTGTCTTGTGGGACCTCCTGGCGTAGGGAAGACTTCACTTGGTCAGGCAATTGCCAAAGCAATGAAACGTAAATTTTTTAGATTTTCATTGGGTGGTATCCGTGATGAGGCTGAAATCAGAGGACATAGGCGTACTTATATCGGGGCAATGCCGGGAAGAATCCTTCAGGGCTTAAAACAATGTGGAACAAATAACCCTGTGTTTATGCTTGATGAGATTGATAAACTTGGTAATGATTATAGGGGTGATCCTTCTTCTGCTCTTCTTGAAGCTCTTGACCCTGAACAAAATTTTGAGTTTTCAGACCATTATCTTAATATGCCCTTTGACCTTTCAAAGGTGTTATTTATCCTTACTGCCAATGTGTCAGATACTATTCCATCAGCTTTGTTTGATAGGATGGAGGTTATCAGGCTTGCAGGCTATACAATGGAAGAGAAAAAAATTATAGCGGAAAAGTATTTGTTCCCTCGCAAGAAAAAAGAAAACGGACTTGGGAGAAGACCTGTTACTATCAGTTCAGGAGCAATGGAATCAATATTATTTGAATATACCCAGGAGGCAGGTTTAAGAGACCTTGAGAGGAATCTTGACACAATATGCAGAAAAATTGCAAGGAAAATTGCCGGAGGGAAAAAAGGTAAGTTTTTTATAACAAAACAAAACCTTAAGAATTATCTTGGTCAGGCAAAATTTTTCCCTGAACTTGATCAGGAAGAGAGCCAGGTTGGACTCGTTACAGGGTTGGCATGGACCGAGTTTGGTGGAGAACATTTATATATCGAAGTTTCATTGTTGCCTGGAAAAGGTGAATTGATTATCACAGGACAAATTGGTGATGTGATGCAGGAATCAGCAAAAGCTGCTCTGACATATGTGAAAAGTAATTTGAAAAAGCTGTGTATTGCAAAGAAAGCCCTGGAAGATAATGATATTCATATCCATGTGCCTGCCGGAGCAATACCAAAAGACGGACCTTCTGCAGGTATTGGCATGGCAACTGCAATGATATCTGCTTTAACAAAAAGGCTTGTTGATAATAAGGTTGCTATGACAGGTGAAATAAGTTTGCGAGGAAGGGTGCTACCCATTGGTGGATTAAAAGAAAAAGCCCTTGGTGCTGTCAGGGCTGGGATAAAAAAAGTTATTATTCCTGAGAAAAATAAAAATGATCTTTTTGATATACCCAATAGTGTAAAAAAGAAGCTTGAATTCATTCCTGTAAAAGATTTGGATAAAGTTCTTGATATAGCCTTGTTAAAGGTAGATTGATAAAATTAGAATAATATAAGATATTCTGAAAACCCAAATTTTATAAAGGCAGATATTTTGAAAATACTTGCAATAAGCACTGCTGAGAAAGAATCTAGTATTGCATTGCTAAAAGATGAAAATCCACTATATGAAGCAGTATGGGCAAGTAAGCAAACACATTCTAAACGTATAATGGATATGATTGCCCTGGCACTTAACAGGACATCTTTAAAAGTTGATGATTTAGATGGCTTTGTTGTTGCAAAAGGTCCCGGGAGTTTTACCGGCTTAAGGATAGGTATAGCTAGTGTAAAAGGTCTTGCTTTTGCAGCATCAAAACCGTGTGCAGGGGTTTCAAGCCTTGATGGTATTGCCTGGCAGTTTTCTTTTGTGTCCATGCCCCTGTGCGTTATGATGGATGCACAAAGAGGTGAAGTCTATTCGGCTGTTTATAATTTTGATCATGGTAGGCTTGTCAACAAAAGTGAAGAAAAAGCCTTATCTCCGATAGAGGCTCTTGGATTGCTAAAAGAAGAAACTCTTTTTGCAGGTTCAGGCTCGGTTGTATATAAAGAGCTGATCAAAACAGAACTCTCAAAACCGGAATTAAATATAAAAGCAAATTTTGCTCCCATGTTTCAAAATAAAGTAAAAGCCTCAGCTCTTGTCCAACAAATATTGCAAAATCCTTGCCTTATGACCCAAAAAGATCCCCTTACTCCTGAATACCTCAGGAAATCCGATGCCCAGATTAACAAAAAACAGACATTGACAAATGTATAGGATATAGGGTAAACTCTAAAGTTTTTAACTATAAATGAGTGATATAGATATGAGAGAAAAGCTTACAAGATCTTATTTGCCTGTGGCAGTGCCCGGTTTGATATTTATCTTTATAGGCATTATAGTAACAGGATTATTGTTCTATTTTGAATGGGCTGTTGTTGCCTGGCTTTTTTTATTAATAACATGTTTTATATGCTGGTTTTTTAGAGACCCTGAAAGATTTATTACAACAAAACAGGGTGCATTGGTCTCTCCTGCAGATGGTAAGGTAATAGTCATTGAAAAGGTTAATAAGGGGGAGTATGTTGACTCTGAAGCTTTAAAAATAAGTATTTTTATGAACGTTTTTAATGTTCATGTGAACAGGGTCCCTTTTGATGGCATTGTGCAGGAGGTTAAATATACTCCTGGTAAGTTTTTTAATGCATCCTTTGATAAGGCATCTGAATTCAATGAGAGAAGTGCATTAACAATTAAGACCAGTCAGGGATACACATATAAAGTTGTACAGATTGCAGGGTTGATAGCAAGAAGGATAGTATGCCAGGTTAAAGAAAATACTTTTTTGAGACGTGGAGACAGGTATGGTATGATACGTTTCGGCTCAAGGCTTGATCTCTATCTACCATGTGATACAAAAGTAGTAACTGCAATAGGTCAAAAAGTAAAAGCAGGGTCGTCTATTTTAGGGTTCTTAAAAAAAGAGGAGGCTTAGGATGGAAAAAGAGAATTTTAGAAAAGGGATTTATATACTTCCTAATTTTTTCACATCCATGAATATTTTTTGTGGATTTTATGCTATTCTTGCTTCAATTGATGGACAGTTTACAAATGCTGCAATTGCTATTTTAGTTGGGGCAGTTTTTGATCTTTTTGATGGCAAAATTGCAAGGGCAACAAATACCACAAGCAAATTCGGTATAGAATATGATTCTCTTGCTGATCTTGTTACATCGGGCATGGCACCTGCCATTATGATGATACTCTGGGTGCTTAAACCCATGGGAAGATTGGGCTTTGTTGCAGGTTTTCTGTTTATGATTTGTGGTGCACTACGCCTTGCAAGATTTAATACAACGGCTGACTCTGTGGAAAGTTCCAATAGCTTTGAAGGACTTCCTATTCCGGCAGCCGCTGCAGTGTGCGCTTTGACAATACTATTATCTGTACGACTTAATATTGATCCTCGTCCATATCAGATGGTTTTTTTAATAATGTTGTATTTTTTATCTTTTTGTATGGTGAGTTCAATTAAATATCATAGTTTTAAGAAAGTGTCTTTTTTTAAAAAAATGAAATTTAATCGGCTTGTCGGGCTGGTATTAATTCTTGCAACTGTGGTGCACGAACCATGGATAGTATTATTTGGAGTTTTTTTTGTGTATGCTGTTTCAGGACCGATAATTTTTTTGTATTCCTATCATGTCATGCTTCCATGGCAGAAAAAGAAAGAAAAAGAATAGAAAGAATCAGGTTATTTTTTATTACAGAGGTTGTTAAAAATGAACGAAAAAAAATTTAATGTTATTGTAGCTGGAGCAACCGGGGCTGTGGGTAGTCAGATGTTGACCTGCCTTGAAGAACAGGATTTTCCTGTTAATAATTTGAAATTGCTTGCATCAAGTCGTTCAAAGGGTAAAAAAATAGAATTTAAAAATGAAACTTTTATTGTAGAAGAAATGACAAAAGATTCTTTTAAAGGATATGATATTGCTCTTTTTTCAGCTGGAGGCTCTACAAGTTTAAAATTTGCTCCTGAGGCTGCAAAAGCCGGTTGTGTGGTCGTGGATAATTCGAGTGCCTGGCGCATGGATCCTGAGATTCCCCTTGTTGTCCCGGAAGTGAATCCTGATGCCATAGCTGATTATACAAATAAAGGCATAATTGCGAATCCAAATTGCTCAACTATACAGATGGTAGTTGCCTTAAATCCAATATATCAAAATTTTGGGATCAAAAGACTTGTTATTTCTACATATCAGGCTGTTTCCGGTTCAGGCATTAAGGCTGTAAATGAGCTCCGAGAGCAGACAAAGGCAGTTATGAACGGTGATGCCCCTGTGGCAAAAGTGTATCCCCATCCCATAGCATTTAACGTGCTTCCCCATATAGATTCTTTTCTTGATTCCGGGTATTCAAAAGAAGAAATGAAAATGGTGAATGAAACAAGGAAAATTCTTGGTGATAATAAGATCAGAATAACAGCTACAACTGTTCGAGTGCCTGTATATAATTCTCATTCGGAATCTGTAAATATTGAAACAGATAAACATGCAAGTTGTGAACAAATAAGAAAGATTTTGGCAGATGCGCCGGGTTTAAAAGTACTTGATGATCCAGAGAATAATGTTTATCCCCTTGCATTGAATGCCCAGGGCAATGATTTGACATATGTTGGACGTATACGCCAGGATTTAAGTATTGAAAATGGAATTGATGTCTGGATTGTTGCTGATAACATAAGAAAAGGTGCTGCAACAAACACTGTGCAGATAGGCAAATTTTTAGCAGCAAAATATTTATAAATGATTTAAAAAATGGCTGGAATTTAGGAGAAGTTATAATTTGGATAAAATACCAATAACTAAACAAGGTTATGAAGCTTTAAATGCAGAGCTTAAGAGATTAAAGAGTGTTGATCGACCAGAAAACATTAAAGCTATTGCAATAGCAAGAGCACATGGTGATCTTTCAGAAAATGCAGAATTTGATGCAGCAAAAGAAAAACAGGGATTTATCCAGGGAAGAATCGGTGAAATAGGCTATAAATTAGCCAATGCTGAAGTTGTTGACCCTGATAAAGTAAAAAAAGATTGTGTCAGATTTGCATGTAAAGTCCTGGTTGAAAATATTGATTCGGAAGAAGAAGTTGAATACCAGATAGTTGGAGAAGATGAAGCAGATATAAAAAAAGGGAAAATATCAGTTTCTTCACCACTTGGGAGGGCTCTTCTTGGTAAAAAACCAGGAGATGAAGCAGTGCTGCAGGCCCCAGGGGGGAAAAGAATTTATGAAGTTATTGATATTTTATAAATAAGGAGGTTTGACTTTGGCAAGAGTTACAATAGAAGATTGTTTGAAAAATGTCGATAACAGGTTTCAGCTTGTTCATCTGGCTGCAAAAAGAGTAAGACAGGTTAGAGAAGGTGGAGAATTTTTAGTCAAATCCAAAAATAAAGATGTTGTGACTGTTTTGCGGGAGATAGCTGCCAAACGAGTTACAGTAAAAAAAAAAAATGGGGATGATCCAAAAGAAAGTTAATCGTGCTGTTGGGAAAGCAATACATGATTACAATATGATTATGGATCAGGAAAACCTGCTGGTAGGTATTTCCGGTGGGAAAGACAGCCTTGCTCTGTTAAATATTTTATGTGATTTTCAAAAAAAAGCTCCTGTGGATTTTAAGATTTTTCCTGTATATATTGATCTTGGATTTGAAAAATCGTTTGCAACAGAACTTAAACAATTTGTTAATTCAAATTACGGCAGGATCAGGATAGAATATACAAATTATGGGATATATGCACATTCTGATCAGAATAAAGAAAATCCATGTTTTTTATGTTCCAGATTAAGAAGAAAGCGACTTTTTGAAATAGCTTTGGAACTTGGATGTAAAAAAATTGCACTTGGGCACCATAAAGATGATATTATTGAGACTTTTTTTATTAATTTGCTGTATTCAGGGAAACTTGACACCATGAAGCCTGAACAATCTTTTTTTGATGAAAAATTTCAGATAATTAGACCTTTATGCTATCTTGAAAAAAATGAAATTTCAAAATTTTGTTTAAAATCAGATATACCTGAATTTATTAATCCATGCCCAAGTGATGGAACTTCAAAAAGAGAATTGGTAAGAGAGATGCTTGATAATTTATATAAGGACAATGATCATATTAAAGGTAATGTCTTTAAAGCCATGGGGCAAGTGATAAATGATTGATATTCAAAATCAGCCTGATTTCAGGAACATTCCAATTGATAAAGTCGGTATTAAAGAGCTGCAATACCCAATTAAAGTGCGTGATAAATTAAAAGGGCTCCAATCAACTATTGCTAAAATAAGCATGTTTGTTGATCTTCCCCACCAGCTAAAAGGCACTCATATGAGCAGATTTGTTGAGATGCTCAATCAATTCAGACAGCAGGTGTCTTTAGAATCCTTAACAAATATTTTAGAAGATATGAAAAAAACCTTAGGAGCTGAGTCCTCTCATATTGAAATAGCTTTTCCGTATTTTATCAGTAAAAAAGCACCGGTATCAGGGACAGCAGGGCTTATGGATTATTCATGCACCATAATAGGAACATCGGATAAATATGGGAAAACAGATATTATTTTAAAAGTGGCTGTACCTGTGACATCTGTTTGTCCATGTTCCAAGGAAATAAGCAAGCATGGCGCTCATAATCAGCGTGGGCAGGTACTTGTCAGTGCAAGATTTAAAAAATTTATCTGGATAGAAGATATTGTAAATATAGTGGAAAATTCAGCATCTTGTGAACTCTATTCTGTTCTTAAAAGAGAAGATGAGAAATTTGTTACTGAACATGCTTATGATAAACCAATGTTTGTTGAAGATATTGTAAGAGAAGTAGGGTCAGAGCTTATTGCAGATACAAATATTACATGGTTTTCAGTAGGCGCTGAAAATTTTGAATCAATACATAATCACAGTGCATATGCTTATTTAGAGAAAGGTGAGGTTTAGAAATTTTTATCCCTTGTTTTGATTTTTTTGCTGAATTTGGCTAATATTTCAGTATAATTTTTGTTTTTTTGATTTATCATTATGATATATGGATAAAGGGATTTATTTTTTCCTTTAATATATCCTGCTCTTGTTCTGACCCCTGACAGGGTTCCTGTTTTATAAAACCCATTTTTATCTTTTTTCATCAACTCATGAAAGCCGATGAATTGTATTAAGACTTTCATCATATCCATACATGAAATCCTGTTGTCACGTGAGATGCCTGATCCTTCAACATAAATTATTTTACAATTATCCGGAAAAAAAGATTTTGCTACTCGAACAGATTTTTTAAGGTTTGACGGAGGTCCTGCAATCTCAGCCCCCATGGTTAAAAGGATCTGGTTTGCCATAAAATTATTTGAATATTTTAACAGGTTCTGAATTATTCCTTTTAGATTAAAATGTGAAGTATAAACTAAAATAGGTTTCTGCTTTGTGCTGACTTTTCCTAAGAGAACTTTGCCAGAAACTTTAATGCCTTTTTTTTCAAGAAAAAATTTGATTAATAACCCTGGATATATTTTGGTCTCGTTTTCTGACAGGGTTATTCTTCCCCGGGCAAGTCTGGTAGATTTAATTTTATGAATGAATATAGGTAATAGAGGTGTCTGGGGTTCGGCACTTATTAATTTGTTATTATTATCTGTTTTAAAAAAAATAGTATTGAAATTAGCGCATAATGCACCTTGGATTGCATCATAGGGGTTTAACGTATCACTTTTTCCGGGGATATTAATACATTCATCAAAAAACGAATTATCAAGAATAATATTATTAATTTTATATGTTTTTAGACTTTTAAATAATAGTGTACAGATATTATTTATCTCTTCTGATATGAATAAAGGATCTCCAAACCCTTTTATAAAAAGGTTAAGGCTTTGTTTATCATAGTAAAACCAGGTCTTATATCTATAATTTATCCCAAGGGCTTTTATTGCACTAAGGCTGGTGAGTATTTTTAAAGTTGATGCGGGAATCAGAGGAGAGTTTTTATTCTTAGAAATTAATATATTGCCCTGGCTGTCTGCAAGAAGAAACCCGATATTATTATTTTCAGCTCCTGCAGGAATATAAAAAACAGAAGCTGAAAATAAAAAAAATATAAGGGTAAAAAATAATATATTTTTAATCCAATGCAAAGAAAGCTTTATATCCTTTATAGGTCATAAAAATATCAGCCTTGCTTGATATTTCAAGGGGAGAGTGCATTGAAAGAAGAGCAGGGCCGCAGTCAAGAACTTCCATTCCTGTTTCTGCAAGGAATTTACCAAGGGTGCCTCCGCCGCCTTCATCAATTTTCCCAAGCTCACCAGTCTGCCATATTATTTTATTTTTATTAAACTTTGATACTATTTTATTTATAAATTCTGCATTTGCATCACTGGCGCCTGATTTGCCACGACTTCCTGTATATTTTGTAATACAGACACCAGCGCCTAGAATTGCTGCATTTAATTTTTCATGCACTTCTTTAAAATTTGGATCCATTGCAGCATTAACATCAGCAGAAAGACATTGAGATTGAACCAGGGCTTTTCTCAAAGTCCTATAGTCAGTATCCTCTTTATTAATAAAAAGCAAGTCAAGAATAAAATCTTCGGCAAATTTCGATTTTGCGCCTGTGTTGCCTTCACTGCCAATTTCTTCTTTATCAAAAAAGAGCGCAACAGAAGTTTTAAAGGGAGCTTGTATCTCAGATATTGCCTTTAATCCTGTAAAAGCACATATCCTGTCATCCTGACCATAGGCTCCTACCATGGATCGGTCAAAGCCTATATCTCTTGCTTTATTTGAAGGGATAACTTCGATTTCTGCACTTACAAAATTTTCTTCTTTTATACCGTATTTTTCATAAAGAATATTAAGTACACCAAGCTTGAATCTATCCTTGAGTTCTTCATCTCCCAAAGGGATGCTGCCGCACAGGATGTTGAGTTTTTCACCTTGGAAGACATCTGCAACTTTTTTATTTTGTTGAAGCTTTCCTGCAAGGTGGGGCAAAAGGTCTGAAATTACAAAGACAGGGTCGTCCTCATCTTCTCCAATGGTGATGTCTATTGGCTTGCCATCGGATTTAATTATAGTCCCATGCAATGCTAAAGGCAGATTAAGCCATTGATATTTTTTTATTCCCCCATAATAATGTGTTTTCATCAGAACAAGGTCAATGTCTTCATAAAAGGGGTTTTGTTTAAGATCAAGCCTGGGTGAATCAATATGGGAAGCAATAATATTAACTCCATTTTGAACAGGCTCTTTTCCCAAAACAGCAAGCCCTACACTTTTTTCTTTAAAAATTTTATAGAATTTTTTAGTTTTTAATGAATTATTCTCTGAAACTTTATCAATATCAACAAAGCCTTCTGATTTTGCCAATTTTATAATTTCTTTTACAGCTTCTCTTTCAGTCTTTGAATTATCAAGAAAATTTTTATATTCTTTAGCAAATGAAAAGATTAAAGATTTATCTTTTTTAATTAAATAATCAAAACAATTCTTATTTTTCTTTAATATTTTTTTTTTAATATTCTCAATTTCTTTTTTATTCATTTTTCCTTTTCTATCCCTTATTTTATTTGAATGAAAATTAAGATTTAACGGAATTTGATTAAATCGATTGAATATTAGAATAAAA
>CAZTEM010000039.1:0-1848 GCA_964612755.1 uncultured Desulfobacterales bacterium
GATTCTGTTTTAATTTTGAGAATTAAACATAGAAAAGATGTGTATAAAAGGTGAGAGAACCTGCCAGTCCAGGTGACCGCCAGAATCAGCGCTCACTGGACGACCCAGTGAGTTAAATATCATACATCATTAACATATTTGGTATTATTATGACTGACAAAAATTTAATTAATAAAAATTTTAAACTTTTAGCAAAGGGTTTAATGCAACCCTGCTATCGAACGACTTATGAAGCCTACAAAGAGTTATATAAAATTGGTCAACCAATAGTACCAATCCTTTCAGATAAAATTCTTGAAACTGATGCACGATTTGTACTGATTTAAATTTTAATGAATAGCCGTATCCATGGTGGGCAAACTACTGGGCACCGTTACAACTTGTGGTATTATTAATTTGTGGGTATATTATTTTTCGTTATTGGAATAAACGGAATACCTGCTAACATGACGGTACTGGTTGGCTTTCACTTGTAGTCAAACCAAGTGAAATTATAATTAATCATTATGGGAGAAAAGCAACCACACTACGCAGTAATCGGGCTATAGAATTTAAGGAGAATATTGATACCTCAATATTTGGATAGTCTCGTTAAACGTGATAAGGACCGGAATCAATATGCATCATAAAATTTTTAGCCAAATTGTCAAAGAAATAATTCAGTTTAGGGAATCGAGTTCCACTAATCGCGTTGGTATATCGGCATCCTATGAAGAGTTGTGTTCGTGTGTTAATAGAGATTTGCCAGATATAGGTGAAACATCGGAAAAAGCTCTTAATACACTTGTATCAAGTGTCAAAAATGCCTTAATTCACAATGTGAATCCAAGATACTATGGCTTTGTTATTGGTGGATCAACTCCAGTTAGTATTGCTGCAGATTGGTTGACATCTGGTTGGGATCAGAATGGTCAGGTTTATAACACATCACCGGCAGCTGCTATTATTGAGGATGTTGTAACTGAATGGATTCTTAAATTGCTTGAACTCCCTGAAAAAGCAAGTATTGGTTATGTGACTGGAGCGCAGATGGCTAATTTTGTTGGTTTATCTATTGCAAGGAATTCTGTGCTTTCAGATTATTTGTGGGACATAGATACAAAAGGTTTACAAAACGCCCCCCATATTAATATTATATGTGGTGAGTGTTGCCACGGGACGATTCATTCCGGAATAAGGATGATGGGATTAGGTACTGAAAACGTTAAAACGGTGCCTAATGATAGAGAAGGGCGTATCCTGATAAAAGAATTACACTCCACAATTTTAGATTGTGAGGGACCAACTATACTATGCCTTCAGGCAGGCAATGTAAATACAGGAGCATTTGACAATTTTGAAGAAGCAATTGATTTTGCTCATTTAAAAAAGGTATGGGTCCATGTAGACGGAGCTTTTGGTCTTTGGGCAAGAGCCACAACAAAATATAGACTTTTGACAGCGGGGGTTCAGAAGGCAGATTCCTGGTCTGTTGATGCTCATAAATGGTTGAATGTCCCCTATGATTCAGGGATGGTGATTGTTCGCAATTCAGATGAACATAAAAGACTGAAAACAACACGCTGTGCCTATGCAGGTGAAAGTGATGAAAAACTCAGAGATGGTTCGGTCTGGGTTCCGGAAAATTCTCGCCGCGCAAGAGCATTTGTTTTATATGCAACTTTGAGAAATATGGGACGTAAAGGTGTCGAGCTCCTCATTGAAAAAAGCTGTGAATTGGCTAAACAGTTTGAGATGGAGATAAAAAATATACCTTCAACCCGTATACTTAATGATGTGGTTTTAAATCAGGTATTATTTCGCATTGAGCCACAATCAGTAGCTGATCTTGATTCTTTTAACAAAGCT
>CAZTEM010000039.1:1948-27020 GCA_964612755.1 uncultured Desulfobacterales bacterium
AGCTTTAGATAAATGATTATGGAAAATAACTATAAAGACAAGAGTAAATCACAGGTAAAAAGAGAGGTTGAAGAGCTTCAAAAATTAGGAGAAGAACTTATCAAACTTCCCAGGCAGCGTCTGGAATGTATGGAGTTACCGGATAAATTGCTTAAAGCTTTGATTGAAGCCCAATCCATTAAATCCCATGTTGCAGGCAGAAGGCAGAGGCAATATATTGGTGCGCTGATGCGTGATGTGGACCCTGAACCAATCCGCAATGGATTGCTGCATCTCAAGGCTGATCTTCCTGTTGAATCAAAAATGACCAAAGAGTCCCAAAAGTGGATGGACAGGTTATTAACATATGATTCGGTCGTGGTTGAAGAGTTTGTTTTTGCCTGTCCTGGGCTGGAACGTCAGAGACTGAGGCAGCTTTTAAGAAATATCAAAAAAGAGAAAAAAAACAGCAAACCTTCTAAATCATTAAAAGCACTGAAAAAATTAATTGTGAAAACTCTGAATCACAAAATATCCTGACTTAAAATCACCCCTGCAAAAACTAGAATTGATGCCATATACTGAACCGGAGAAAAGCATTCTCCTAAAACTATGGCACTCATGATCAGGCTGAAAACCGGGATCAGGTTTATAAATGCTGTTGCCTGGCTCGCAGGAATTTTGCTGACTCCATAGTTATAAAATCCATAAGCACCAAGGGTAACTGCGCTGCCTAAATATAGGATGGCAAAAATAGGGATAAGCTCAACCTGAACAGGTAGTTGGGTACCTGGCAAGAACAGGGCAGGGAAAAAGAAAATTGCTCCTGCAAAAGCCTGGATAAATGTAAGAAAGAGAGGTGAATAATGGCTTGTCAGTTTCTTTAAAGAAAGGGCATATCCAGAGGCACATACCATGGCTATAAATTCAAGGAAATTCCCCAGCATGGGGTTTGGACCGTGGGAGGAAGGATTTGATGCAAAACTTAGCCACAGAGCACCCATAACAGCAATGGTGAATCCAATACAGGTTTTTACGGTTAAGGTTTCCTTTAGAAATAGTCCGGCACCAACTGCAACCATGAGAGGCATCATGCTTGTGATCATTCCTGCCTGGGCTGCTGACGTATAGACCAGAGCTTTTGCTTCAAAAATAAAATATAGACAGGGTTCGCAAATTACCATAAAAGCAATATATTTCATGTCTTTTTTTCGAAAATTTATATTTTTAAAGACAAAGGGGAAAAAAACAGCCAGGAGACTTGCTACTGCCATACGTCCGAAAATGACCACCATGGGGTCGTAGAGGCTGAATGCCAGTTTCAGGGCTACAAAGGTGCTTGCCCAAAGAACCATTGCCAGAACCAGACAAATGTATGGTAACATTGAATTTGATTTATTCACGATTTATCCTTGATTGATATAGGATGGAGACTTTTTAATTTTGTCTGAAGTTTTGGTATATCTGCTATCATCATCTATTATAGTTTTTAAAATTGCTGTTAAATCAGTGTATGAAAGGTTAAGATTGGGCACACATATCTCAGGCATGCCAGGTAAATACAGGTTCTTTTAGTATCATTTCTATTGCTTTTTCAGCACTTTCAGAAATTTTCGGGAAAGTTTCTTGTAAATTTGTAAGATGTCTCAGGTTTTCTGCTGTTCTTAAAATAAGCCTTGCAATGTCTCCTTCGGCAAAATCAGTTCTTGCTATAACGCTTTCCCATGGCTCATCAAGAGCCCAGCCAAAAAGAGATACAGCAGGCTGAATATAAAGATTGGGTGCTGGAAAGCCCTTTTTTCTCATATGGGTTGTAAAGGGTTTGACCTCTTTTTTAAGATTTGCAAATGTGGATAAAAGGTTTTCCGGGACTGTATTGCCTGATATTTTGTCGTCTTTAAATTGTTTTTCATTTACAAAAGCTCCCATGATGCCTGCAAGCATAGCAGGGGAAGAGTCGGGTAAAAGGTTTTGTCTTAAGCTTTGGGCAACAAGGAGTGGGGAATCTATTCTAAGGCTTGATGCCCAGAGACCGTCCTCTGTTAATTGACCTGATTTGGTTACAAATTTTTCCTGTCTTAAAAAATCCATGTGTGCAAGAAAATCCTGCCATAGATATTCAAGTCCTGCACCAAATTGGGTTCTTGCCTGATGACCTTTTTGTTTACCATGGGTCAGCAGATAAGAAGCAAAAGATTTTTCAAGAAGCTGATGAATCTCTTCAGGAGAATGGGATAAAAGAAGGTTTAATACCATGGAAAAATCAATTTTGATCTGGCTTTGGATATCAATGGGCGGTGTATTGATAAGTTTTGCAACATATCTTAAATTCATAAATCTGCCCGGTAAAAGGAGACCAAATCCTACATTATCCATTCCTCTTCTGCCGGCTCTTCCTGTCATTTGCTGAAATTCGCTGGGTGTAAGAGAAACAAAATCACTGCCGTTAAATCTGTCTGAATTAAGTATTGCAACGCTGCGCGCCGGAAAATTCACTCCTGCTGCAACTGTTGAAGTTGCAAACATTGCATTGAGCAGACCTTCTGCCATAAGGGTTTCTACAACTACTTTCCAGGCAGGAAGATGTCCGCTGTGGTGGGCACCGGCAGCAGTTTTTTCCAGGGTTTCTCTCTGGACATGGTTTGCAAGATGCTCACTGCCTGATACAAGTTCGTCAAGGCGTGCTTTAAGTTTTGCCTGCTGGTCAGGATATTTTGAAATGACCTGTTGGTTACAAAGTTTTATTGCCTGGTCACAATCAGCCCTTGATTTTAAAAAAAAGATAACAGGCAGAAGATTATACCTGTCAAGTACCTTTATAATATCACCAAATATGGGCAGTTTCCCAGGTTGTGCTATTTGGGGTTTGTATTTGGTTTTGAGAAAATCCAAAACCATTCTGTGGGGTTTTGGAGATTTTGTTGATCCTCCCTGCAGGAGCGGGAAAAGAGTACCTGAAGGATGAAAAAATACAGGGTGTAAAGGAACCGGACGTTTAGATGATTCAATGACCTTGCATTTTCTTGTTCTTATGGATTCAAGCCAGCCTGCTATTTGATAGGGATTGCCAATGGTGGCACTGAGCAGGAGAATAGGAATCCTTGACGGAAGATAAATCATGATTTCTTCCCATACAACACCTCTGTCTTCATCTCCAAGATAATGTGCTTCATCAAGAATAATCAGGTTACAATCAAGGTTTTTCCCTGTATGCATGGAATCATAGAGCTGGTTTCTTAAGATTTCGGTTGTACCTATTACTATATTGGCATCAGAGTTTTCTTTTATATCTCCTGTTAATATACCGACACAATCATTGCCAAATAATTGGGAAAATTGGTTATAGATTGAGTTAGTAAGTGCCTTTAGAGGTGTCCCATACCAGATTCTTCCATTTTTTTCCATTATATGTTCGGCAGCTTTCTGGGCAATCCAGGTTTTACCGGCTCCGGTCGGAGCTGCCACAAGGCAGTCGGATTTTTTAATTGCTTCCAGGGCTTTGACCTGGAAAGGGTCAGGTGTGAATTTCCCTGATTCAGGCGTACCGATTTTTTTAAATATGTTTTTAAGGGATTTGCTTGCCCCGGGTCTCATTACAGGAATTTTTCGAAGAGGTTTTTTCTTTTTATATCTCAATAGATTTTTCCATTTTTATTTGTGGAGTCAGCAACCAACATCAATCAGCTCTATGGGGTATTGCCCGTCAAAACATGCAAAACAAAAATTATCATTATTGTTTTTGACTGCTTTTGAGAGATCCTCCTGTTTTATGTATTTAATTGAATCGACTTTTAAGAATTTGGTTAATTCTTCACAATTCATGCTGTTTGCAATAAGTTCTCCTTTAGTGGAGGTATCAAGCCCATAAAAACAGGGGAATTTTACAGCAGGAGAGGCAATCCTTAAATGGATTTCTTTTGCGCCTGCTCCCCGCATCATCCCTGCAATTTTTCTCATGGTTGTGCCCCTGACTATTGAGTCATCCACAAGTATTATACGTTTGTTTTTTATTCTTGATTTGATGGGGTTGAATTTTTGTTTTACGGATTCATCTCTGCCTGCCTGGTCAGGCTTTATAAAAGTTCTTCCCACATAATGATTTCTGATCAAGGCTATTTCAAAAGGGATATTTCTTGACTGGGCATAACCTAAAGCCTGAACATTGGATGAATCAGGAACCGAAACAACAACATCGATATCTAAATTTTTATCATAGGAAGCAAGATATGCTCCCATTCTTTTTCGTGCTTCATAAACAGAAAGTCCGAATTGATTACTGTCAGGCATTGAAAAATATACAGGTTCAAACACGCAATGGGCACAGGTTTTTCTCCCATTCCTTAAAGCAATAGTGTTAGATTCGATTCTTTCCATGCCGTTTTTTGAAATATGAATGATTTCTCCGGGTTTTACTTCTTCAATATTTTTAACACGTAATATATCCAGTGCCTTGCTTTCTGATGCAAAGGCATAGCCTGCTTTTTCATCTGTGGGACCAAAAGAAAGCGGTCTTACGCCATAGGGATCTCTAAATGCCCACATTTCATCCCTGCTGATTAATACAGAAGAAAATGCACCTTTTATATTTTTCATCATTTTCTGGATGGAATCGATTACAGATAACTTGTTTTCCTTATGGTTGAAAGCAATATATCGGAGTATTAATTCACCGTCATTTCCGCTTTTCAGCCTTACGCCCCTGGCTTCCAATTGTTTTTTGACAGTGGGATAGTTTGTAATATCTCCATTGCTTGCAAAGGCAAAGATTGTTCCTTCAAGGGTTTCAAGTACATGGGGCTGAGAATTTCCTGCATCTACTACTCCCCTTGTGGGATATCTTACATGACCAATGCCTATCTTTCCTGGATTTTTTTTCAGAACAGACGGGGTTAAAACATCTTTTACAAGCCCCATACCTCTGTGTTCCCGGATCAATGTTCCATCACTTACTGCAATACCGCAGCTTTCCTGCCCCCTGTTTTGAGTTGCAAAAAGCCCAAGCATTATATCATAGGATGAGTTCTCAGAATTGTATACCCCAACAACACCGCACATATTTTTTCCCTTTTCATTTTTTCTAATAAAACAAAAATTATATATATATCATTATTAAGAGAAAAGCCATAATTGGCAATTAAAAATCATCTATTCCTTGACTATTTAAGGAAATAGTTTTATTCACTACAAAGAAACTAATTTGTACGGGAGCATGATTGGCATGCTGAGAGGGGATTGCCCGACCGTCCATAACCTGATCCGGATAATACCGGCGGAGGGAACGAATTAATAAAAAACCATCCTCTGAAAATCAGGTGTCCTTTTTTAGAGAATGGTTTTTTATTTTGGAGAAAGATAATGAAGTTAAAGGTTATTATATTATTTTTATGTTTATCCGTGTCTGGTATTACAGGCTGTTCTAAAACTGAGCATCAGAACAAAACCATTACCATTATGACCCATGATAGTTTCAGTATAAGTAAGGGAGTTGTTGCAAAATTTGAAAAAAAATTCCATGCAAAACTTGTCATTTTAAAATCAGGTGATGGCGGTGAAGCCTTAAATAAAGCAATCTTATCAAAAAATAATCCCCTTGGAGATATTTTTTATGGAGTGGACAATACTTTTTTTACCAGGGCATTAAAGGCAGATATATTTGTTCCCTATGCTCCTTCTCACCTGGAAGATATAGATAATAAGCTTAAACTGGATTCAGACAACAGGCTTGTTCCGGTAGATTTTGGTGATGTTTGTTTAAATTATGATATTAAGTGGTTTAAAGAACACAATAAAAAGCCGCCTGTTATGTTGGAAGATTTGATAAAAGATGAATATAAAGGGCTTGTTGTGGTGGAAAATCCTGCAACTTCATCTCCGGGGCTTGCCTTTTTATTTGTAACCATAAGCAGATTTGGGGAAAAAGGTTATCTTGAATACTGGGAAAAATTAAAAGCCAATGATGTCCTTATTGTAAATGGATGGAAAGAAGCTTATTGGGGCAAGTTTACTGCTGCGTCCAAAGGGAATAGACCCATTGTTGTAAGTTATGCTTCAAGCCCTCCTGCAGAGGTTTTTTATTCCGAGGGTAAGGTGCAGACCCCTCCTACAGCTATCGTAATTGAGAATGGTTCGGCATTCAGACAGATCGAATTTGCAGGAATTTTAAAAGGAACCGCTCACATGGAACTTGCAAAAAAGACCATGGACTTTCTTTTGTCAAAAGAGTTTCAGGAAGATATACCATTGCAAATGTTTGTCTTTCCTGCAAACAAAAAAGCAGAACTGCCTGAAGTATTTAAAAAATTTGCTGAAATTACAGATAAGCCGGGTTTTTTATCTCCGGAATTGATTGATACCAGAAGAGATACCTGGATCAGTGAATGGACTGAAAAATTATTGTGATAATAAAGAAAAAATATTTTCATCCCTATGCAATGGTCGGTATTGTTCCGACCATTTTTTTTCTTGTTTTTTATTTTTATCCCCTTACAGGGATATTTATCAAAAGCTTTTTCAAACAGGGAATAATAGGGTTCAAATTTTTTGATTTTTCTTTTATTCACCATGTTTTATCTTCAACAAGGCTGATAAAAGTAATATGGTTTACCTTCTGGCAGGCCTGTGTTTCGACTCTGCTGACTCTTATTTGTGCTTTGCCCTGTGCCTTTGTTCTGTCCAATTATTCTTTCAGGGGTAAAAGATTGATTAAGACTTTTGCCTCCATTCCATTTGTTCTGCCTGCTGTTGTTGTGGCAGCGGCTTTTCAGGCATGTTTTGGTGAGACACAATATCCTTTAGTTTTAATTTTTCTTGCCCATGTTTTTTATAATTTTTCAATAATGCTCAGGATTATAACAGGGTTTTTGGGCAGTCTTCAGGGCAAAATAAAAGAAGCTGCCATGGTGTTAGGTGCAAACCCTTTACAGGTGTTTTTATACATTACTCTGCCTTTATTAAGACCTGCTTTGCTTGCTTGTTCCACCCTTGTATTTATTTTTTGTTTTTCAAGTTTTGGGATAGTTTTGATTCTTGGAGGACCTTTATACTCCACTATTGAAACCGAGATATACAGGCAGGCTGCGCATTTGTTTAATCTTCCCCTGGCATCTTTTTTATCTCTGATTCAAATTATGTTTACATTTATATTAATGTGGATTTATACTCGATTCACCAGAAATGCTGCAAAATTTATTCCTGATCCTGAAAAGGCAAATTTGATCGAACCCGAGCGTTTCAGAGATAAAATGATTATTATGATAACCATAGTTTTTATTATATCTTTATGTGTTTTACCCTTGATTGCTCTTGTGATAAAGTCATTGACCCATAATAGCGAACTATCATTTATATTTTATAAAGCACTTTTTGAAAATAGAACCGATTCAATATTTTATATTCCACCGTTTAATGCCATTAAATTTTCCCTTATATTTGCCGGTACAGCATTGATAATTGCCCTTATAACCGGTGTGTGCGCAGCTTTTTTTATTCGATTCTGTGATACAAAAATAGATAATAAACTTACATCTTTTTTTGACCCTGTTTTTATGCTGCCGCTTTCAACTTCTGCTGTTACATTGGGATTTGGTATTATTATCACCCTTGATAAACCACCATTGAATCTTCGGACATCAATATTTTTAATACCCATTGCCCATGCCCTGGTAGGATTCCCATTTGTATTAAGGTCAATTTTACCTGCTTTAAGGTCAATACCTCAAAATTTATCCGAAGCTGCATCCATGCTTGGTGCATCACCCTTAAAAATATTGCAGACCATAGATCTGCCATTGATTTCCAAACCCCTTGCTGCAGGGGCAATATTTGCCTTTACCATAAGCCTTGGCGAATTTGGAGCAACTATTTTTACTGCAAGACCTGAAACCCCGACCATTCCCATTGCAATTTACAGGTTTTTAGGTCAGCCTGGAGCTATGAACTATGGACAGGCAATGGCAATTTCAACTATATTGATGATGGTTACAGCTGTTGGGTTTTTGGCGATTGAGAATTTCAGACCTGAAAATTCAGAAGGGTTTTAAAAGATGAACAATCTCATCCTTGAAAATATTAATAAAAAATATGATGATGACAGTCTTGTTTTAAAAGATATTAATTTAACTTTGTCAAAAAATACCAAACTATCTGTATTAGGTCCTTCCGGAAGTGGGAAAACAACCCTGTTAAGATTAATTGCAGGTCTTGAAAGCCCTGATTCAGGAAAAATTATTTTTAATGGACAATTAATAAATGATTATCCTGCCCATAAAAGAAATTTTGGCATGATGTTCCAGGATTTTGCTTTATTTCCCCATTTAAATGTTTTTGACAATATTGCCTTTGGTTTGAAAATGCAGGGCATAAATAAACCCGGGATTAATGCCCGGGTTAATGATATGCTTTTAATGACAGATCTTGATGGGTTTGCCAAAAGAAGTATTGATGAACTCTCTGGCGGGGAACGCCAAAGGGTTGCCCTTGCAAGGACTCTTGCTCCAAACCCTTGTCTGCTGATGCTTGATGAACCTTTAAGTTCCCTTGACAAGGTTTTGAGAAAACATCTTTTACAAGAGCTTACAAAAATTATTGCAAGTCTTAATATAATCACTATTTTTGTAACCCATGATCATGAAGAAGCTTTTGCAGCGGGTAATACTATTATTATTATGAAAAACGGATCAATAGAGCAGCAGGGCACAAAGGATCAATTGCTTCAAAACCCTGAAAATCAATGGGTCCAGGAATTTTTGGGAGCTTAAAACTAAAGACTATGTATTTTATAAAAATTTGATTGGGATTGATTTATATCATATCTGCAATTGTTTTTATCCCGTATTCGGTTTTTTGTGTTATTGGTGAGCCGCAGCTGATACGAAGGCAATTTTGATACTTGTTTTCCGTGGTGAAAATAGGACCTGGGATAATACTTATTTTCTTTTTTACTGCCTTGTGGAACAATTCCATTGTATTGATCTCTTTATTTAACTCAACCCATAAGAAATAACCCCCTTCAGGATTGGTGATTTTTATATCCCGAGGGAAATGGCGTAAAATTAATTGCTTAATTTGATGTGTTTGAACAGAAATATCTTTTTTTAATTTTTTAATATGATAATCATAGCCTCTTTCATGTAAAAAATCTGCCATTGCAGCTTGAATTATTACAGGGCCTCCAAATGTTTCTGCAATTTTAATGCTTTCGCATCTGACTTGATATTGCCCTGAAATAAGCCAGCCTGTACGGCTTCCCGGGCTGATTGTTTTTGAAAAAGAAGAACAATAAAGAACAATACCTGAAGAATCAAAATATTTTAAAGGGTGATAGCTTTTATTATTAAATGAGCATTCTCCATATAAATCATCTTCTATGATCGGGATATTATATTGTGTTGCCATATTAACAAGCTTAATTTTATTTTCCCTGGGCATGATAAAACTCAGTGGGTTTTGGAATACAGCACTTATTATACATGCTGAGATTTTCTGGTTTTGGATTAATTGTTCAAGGCTGATTAAATCTATGCCTGTTTCAGGAGATGTCGGGATCTCAATGACCTTTCGTTCCAGGTGTTCTAAAATATTAATTATCCCAAAAAATACCGGAGATTCAATGGCAATTGTGTCACCTTTACGCGTTACCGCTTTTATGGCTACAGCCACAGCTTCTGAACAGCCATTGGTAATTATGAATTCTTCAGGGGCAATAGAAATTCCTTTATTTAACATTAAATAGGCAAGTTCCTGCCGTAATTTATCATAGCCATTGGGAGGAGAATATTGGCTTAATAATTCAGGTTGTTCTCTGCAGGTTTTTATTAATGATTTTTTCAGACGATTTATCGGCAGTAAAGCCTGATCCGGCACACCTGCTCCAAAATTAATTATTGATTTGTTTAAGCATAAATCTATCACGGTTTTTGCAAGTGCATTGCTTTTTGAAATTTTTGGTTCAAGTTTATGACTAACTTTTTGGGGTGATGGAATTTTGTGCTTTAATTGTGGTGATACAAAAAAACCTGATTTTTCAATTGCATGAATCTGACCTCTGATTTCAAGTTCCATATACGCCTGCATTGCAACTGAGATTGCACAATTAAACTCCCTGGTGATTTTTCTTAATGAAGGCAGTTTCTCATTTGTTTTAAATATGTCTTTATCAATTGCTGATTGAATATGATCAATAATTTTTTCATATTTATATTTTTTAGTATGCGTTATTGGTTCCATCAAACATAAATATTCTGTTATGGTTCAAAAGTCAATCTTTGTATCTGTTATTGTTTGGAGCAATATAATAATAAGACAATAAGAACAAATAAATTGCACGGGGTAACTATATGACAGAAAACTTATTACCATTAATAATATTTGCATTTTCAATGAGCATAACACCTGGTCCTAATAATATTATGCTGACAGCGTCCGGTGCAAATTTCGGGTTTAAACGGACTATACCTCATATTGCCGGTATTATGACAGGAATGCTTTTTTTATTTATACTCAGTGCAATGGGACTTGGGGTCCTTTTTTATACCTATCCTTTATTACAGACAATAATGAAAATATGCAGTGCTTTATATTTGATTTATCTATCATTTAAAATTGCTCTGTTAAAAAGAACAAAAAAAGATGATAAAAAAAATAAACCATTAAATATGTATCAGGCAATAGTTTTCCAGTTTTTAAATCCAAAGGCTTTAATGATGTGCATAACAGCTATTGCGACTTTTACTTGTGAAGGCAGTAATTATATAATGTCATCGGTTTTAATAATCAGTATTTTTCTTTTGGTATGTCTGCCATCAATCTCAATGTGGGCAGGTATTGGTATTTTAATCTCTGATTTCTTAGAAAATAATTATATTTTCAGAGGGTTTAATATTTTTATGGGAGCAATGCTTATCAGCTCATTGTGGCTTATATTATAAAAAAAGGAAGGCAGAATAGAATGGAATATGAAAAATTGCTGGCATCAAGAACAAAATTAATGGAAGCTAATGCAATAAGGGAAATTCTTAAGGTTGTTTCAAAACCTGGAGTGATTTCGCTTGCAGGTGGTATTCCTTCGCCACAAAGTTTTCCCATGGACATAATTAATGAAATTGTTCAAAAAGTTCTTAAAAATTATTCTTCATCTGCTTTTCAATATGACCTTACAGAAGGTTTTATGCCTTTGCGGGAACAGCTTTCACTGCTTCTTAAAACAAGAAACATAAAATCATCCCCTGAATCAATCAATGTAACAAGCGGTTCCCAGGGCGTCCTGGATAGCATTGCAAAACTTTTAATATCCAAAGGTGATAAAATTGCACTTGAAGCTCCTAGCTATCTTGGCGCTATTTCTGCTTTTAATCCATATGAACCAGAATATATAAGAATGGATATGGATGATAAAGGTCTTATCCCTCAGTCCCTTGAACTTGCTTTGATAAATCATAAAATAAAATTTATTTATCTTGTGCCGACTTTTCAGAATCCAACAGGCAGAACCCTTTCTATAGAAAGAAGAAAGAAAATTGCTGAACTTATAATCAGGCACAATGCTTTATTAATAGAAGATGATCCTTATAGTGCACTGAGATATCAAGGAGAAGATATTCCACCTTTAAAAACTTTTGCTCCTGACAATGTTATCTATATAAGCACTCTGTCCAAAATTTTTGCACCTGGGCTCAGGATAGGTTTTTATGCTGCTCCTGATTTTTTAAGTAAATGGCTTGTTCTCACAAAACAGGGAGTGGATCTTCACACCAGCACCTTTAATCAGGCTCTTGCTGCTGAATATCTCAAAGGAGGATATCTTGAAAATCATCTTCCAAAAATAAAAGCTCTTTATAAACCCCGCAGACAGGCAATGATAAATGCAATGGAAAAATATTTCCCGGACAATTTTACATATTCCAGATCTGATGGAGGAATGTTTTTGTGGGTTCAGGGTCCACAAGATTTTGATATGATTGATCTTTATAAAAAATCAGTGGATAACGGAGTAGCATTTGTGCCGGGAAAATTCTTTTTTACTGATAAGACTGAGGGCATAAACACCATGAGACTCAATTATACAATGGCTGATGAAGCAACAATTGACTATGCTGTAAAAAAGATTGCTCAATCCATTTCACAATGTGACTGATAGAATAAATATAGCGTTGATTTCCAGCCTGAAGTCAGGTTCTGCCTGCTGAGTTATTCATTAATTCTTGCTTTTATTGCATAATTTTAATACATTTCGATATGTTTTGCTCTTTAAATATTTCTCAAATCAGGAGATTCTTATGAAAAGATTTGCCATTTGTCTGGTTATTTTGTTTTGTGCAAGCCCGATTTTTGCAGACCCTTTACCAAAGCAAAATGTCCCTGAACCTCTTAAACCATGGATTGACTGGGTATTACATGGAGAAAAAGAACAAGATTGCCCCCTGGTTTATAATCACCTTTCTAAAAAGATATGTTCATGGCCGTCCTCTCTTAAGCTTGAGTTTACAGCTGATAAAGCTTTGTTTTCACAAAAATGGGAAGTATATTCCAAAAATGTATGGGTGAAATTACCGGGAAATAATAAATTCTGGCCTGAAAAAATTATGGTCAATGGCAAAGAATCCCTTGTGGGTGAAAGACAAGGCTGCCCTGTAGTGTTTTTTGAAAACCCTGGCAAGTATGAAGTCACAGGTCTTTTTTATTTTGATCATTGCCCTGAGTGGATACAAATACCCTCTGAGAGTGGTTTGCTTGATTTGTTTGTGGCTGGTAAAAAAATTGATTTTCCGCGGTTGGATAAGAATGGCAGGCTCTGGTTAAAAAATGATCAGAAAGGACAAGATGAGAAAAAACGAGAAAACCGATGTGATGTAGAGGTGCATCGATTGATTGAAGATAATATACCTTTACAGATTGTAACCAGCCTTGATTTATATATATCAGGCAAACATCGTAAACTTAATATCGGAACAATAGGTATTAAAGATTTTATTCCTGTAAAACTTGTGAGCAGGCTACCCATAAAAATTGATCGGGACGGATCAGTACTTATTCAGGCACGTCCCGGCAAATGGAATATAAGGATTGTTTTAAGGCATAAAGGACCTGTAAAAACACTTTTAAAAACCATGCTTGGGAATTTTAAGACTAAAACGGAAATATGGTCATTTAAACCCTATAATTATTTGCGCATTGTTGATATTAAAGGACCTGCGCAAATTGATCCCCAGCAGACCACCATGCCGGAACAATGGAAGTCATTTCCTGCTTATTTGATGACAACAAAAGACATTATGAAATTTGTTGAGAAAAAGCGAGGAGACCCTGCTCCTGCACCGGATAAGCTGAATCTTAAGAGAATTTTATGGCTTGATTTTGATGGTAAGGGGTTTTCTGTTAAAGATCACATAACAGGAATGATGAATACAGGATGGAGGCTTAATATAAATAAACCTGTGAAACCGGGAAGAATCATATTAAACGGCAAAGAACAATTTATCACAAGGTTGGATGACTCGGGTCTAGCAGGTATTGAAATGCGTTATGGCAAAGTTAATTTAACAGCTGAAAGCAGAATAAATAAATCAGGTTTTATTCCAATTACAGGGTGGGATCGTGATTTTCACTCGGTATCAGGAGAAATTAATCTGCCACCTGGATGGACTCTTTTTGATGCATCAGGCATAGATAATATAAGGAATACATGGCTGAAATCATGGTCATTGCTTGATCTTTTTCTGGTTTTAATAATATCCCTTGGTGTTGCACGGTTAAGATCATGGAACTGGGGCTTTATTGCATTAATTGTCCTGGTGCTGCTTCACCATGAACCAGGAGCGCCTGGTTGGGTATGGCTTCATATCCTTGCTGCCCTTGCACTTTTAAAAGTTATACCAAAGGGTAGAATTTATTCGTTATTTAATAATTACAGGCTTGTTTGTATTGCTGCATTAATAGTTATCAGTCTGCCTTTTATGGTGAATCAAATTAAGCATGGCATTTATCCCCAGCTTAAATATTCCTGGCGGGCAATGGATAGTAATCTACACCAGAGGTCACAGCAGCCTGCCAGGGCATCTGTACCTTTAAAAGCAAAAAAAATGCAATTGCAGGCTGCACCTGAGATGGATAGCCTTTCAATGGCTGTGGATAAACCTGGAGGCAAGCCTGAAATGAATAAAATGTCCTATGGTGGCAATTTTAAGGCAAAAGCAATAAAAACAGGGATTAATGAATTTGATTCCAATGCAAGAATCCAGACAGGATATGGAATGCCCACCTGGAACTGGGATAAAATAAGATTTTCATGGAGCGGACCTGTAAAAAAAGACGAAACAATGAAATTTGTTTTTATATCACCAAGAATAAATATGGTGCTTGGATTCATTCGGGTTATTTTGCTTGGGCTTTTAATATATGGAATTTCAGGAGTTAAATTTTTAAAAACCAGGGGGTTTGATTTGTCAAATATCAAGCCAAGCATGATAAGTATTTCTGCTTTAATTATTATCTGTTTTTTTTCAGCCGTGCCTGCCCATGCAGATAGTTCATTTCCTCCAGAGAAACTGCTTAAGCAATTAAAAATTAAACTTACTCAAAAGGATCTGCCTTCCTGCTCCCCAAATTGTGCAGTATGCCCTGAAATGAAAATTGAGATAAAAAAGAATGAGCTCAAGATTGCAATGAAGGTTCACAGTTTATACAAAAATATTGCTATCCCTTTGCCAGGCAATGCAAAGCAATGGCTTCCAAATATCGTGTTGTTAAATGGAAATTTTGTCTCAAGCTTATATCGTGATCCCAAAACAGGTTATTTCTGGATACGTGTGCCAAAAGGAATTCATGCAATAATTCTTAAAGGGAAATTGCCTTTAAGAAATACAATACAGATTTCTTTTCCATTAAAGCCCCATTATGTTGATTTAAAGTCTGATAATACCTGGAATATAGATGGCTTACATGAAAATGGAGCCATTGATAACCAATTGCAATTTACAAGGATCGCCACAAAAAAGAATAAAACAGAATCTTTTGAATCAGATCTTTTACCTTATTTTGTTGAAGTAACCAGGGTGTTTTATTTAGGTCTTACATGGCGTGTACAAACATTTGTTAAGAGAAAAACCCCTAAAGGCGCTGCAATCGTTCTTCAGATCCCTTTAATAAAAGGAGAGTCAATTACTTCTGATATACCTGTTAAAGACGGAAAAGTGCTTCTCAATCTGGGACCAAACCAGACAAGGGCAAGCTGGGTTTCTTCCCTTACAAAAAACGAGACATTATTGTTAAAGGCAGCTGATACCCTGGATTATACGGAGATATGGAAAATCAATATCGGAACAATGTGGCATTCAAGCATCAAGGGCATACCTGTGATTCATCATCAAAGTAAAGAAGGCAGATGGCTTCCTGAATTCAGACCATGGCCCGGTGAAAAAGTGTTGATAAATATCAGCCGACCAAAAGGGGTTGCAGGGCAGACCTATACTATTGAGAATTCTGTGTTAGAATTAAGCCCTGGAAAAAGAATAACCAATGCTGACTTAAAATTGACAATAAGAAGCAGTCGTGGGAGCAGGCATATAATCACGCTGCCATCTGGTTCCAGGCTTTTAAGTCTGGTGATTAATGGCAAATCTCAACCCTTGAATCAGGATGGAAATAAGGTGATTCTACCTTTGGTACCGGGTATCCAGCAGATCAGGCTTGCGTGGCGTATATCCAAGGATATTGGTTTAAGATGGAAGGCTTCAAAACTTGATATTGGTATTGATAGTGTGGATTCTTATATCCATGTGAAAATGCCCCGAAACAGGTGGATTCTTTTTTGTTCAGGACCTTATGTGGGACCTGCTGTTTTATTCTGGAGTTCAATTTTCGTGTTAATATTATTATCCTTTGGACTTGGCAGATTAAAGATTACACCTTTAAAAAATTATCATTGGTTTCTTCTAGGACTTGGTCTGACCCAGGCATCTATTCTTGCAATTCTGCCGGTTGCAATATGGCTCATAGCACTTGGTCTGAGGAATAAAAATGGTAAGCAGTTTTCTGACACTACATTTAATTTCATTCAAATTATTTTACCGGCATTGACATTCCTTGCTATTGTTGTATTGTTTTATGGCATTCAAAATGGTCTTCTTGGATATCCTGACATGCAGATTACAGGGAACGGGTCCTATGATCATTCTTTAAAATGGTATCAGGATATTTCAGGCAGTATTCTGCCTCAGCCTGTGGTTTTTTCACTGCCCATGATAGTTTATCGTGTTTTGATTCTGGCATGGGCTCTCTGGATTGCTTTTGCGTTGATTAAATGGCTGCGCTGGGGCTGGGAATGTTATAGTAATGATGGATTATGGCGGCAAGTTGAAATCAAAGGATTTAAACTAAAAGCACAACAGCCAAAACCAGAATCAAATGATGACCATATAACACTTGATTTGCCGGATGATTAACAGAGAAAAACAATATAGTATTATAGTATAAATAAAGAAAGGCTTTTATGACAGACAAAGCACCACAAATACTTGCCCCGGCAGGGGATAGTGAATCTTTTTTTGCAGCTGTTGCAGCAGGGGCAGATGCGATTTATTGCGGTTTGAAAATTTTTTCGGCACGCATGGAAGCTGATAATTTTGGTACTGAAGAATTATCAAGACTCACAGAGTTTGCACATTCTAAAGGCATAAAAGTTTATTTGGCATTTAATTCCCTTATTAAAGACGGAGAAAGGGAAAAACTTGCCAGAATTTTAGATAAAATTATTAATTTTATACCGTGTGACGGTCTTATTATTCAGGATTTAGCCGTGTTAAAACTGGTTAAAAGATCAAATTTCAGAGGAGAGCTTCATCTTTCCACCCTGGGGAATAATTGTTCTCCTATTGGTCTTGAGTCTGCTAAAAGAGCAGGTTTTGACAAAGTAGTTCTACCCCGGGAACTGAATATTGATGAAATTAAGATCATGGCTTCAAATACTCCTTTAAATATGGAACTTGAGATTTTTATCCATGGGGCTTTATGTTATTCAGTTTCAGGCAGGTGCTATTGGAGCTCTTTTTTTGGCGGCAAAAGCGGCTTAAGGGGGAGATGTGTTCAGCCCTGCAGAAGAATATATGAGCAGAATAAACAGAAAAAACGATTTTTCTCATGCCTTGATTTGTCTGTTGATGTTCTTGCAAAGGTTTTAAAAGATATCCCTGAAGTTGGTACATGGAAGATAGAAGGGCGAAAAAAAGGACCTCATTATGTTTTTTATACAGTCAAAGCTTACAAACTTTTAAGGGATTCAGGCAAAGATCCTGAGAAGAGAAAACTTGCTGTTTCGTATCTTGAATATGCCATGGGACGACCGTCAGGGCATTATAATCTTCTTCCCCAAAGAATTAAAAACCCTTTATCCCATGATTCTGAAACCGGGTCAGGATTGTTTACAGGCAGGATTAAATCCCCCGGGGATGCCTATGTTGTTACAAGAGAGGCTCTTTTTTCCGGTGATTTGTTAAGGGTAGGTTATGAGAATGATAAATGGCATGCCATGGAGAGAGTTACAAGGGCAATCCCTAAAAAAGGGAAGTTTTATTTTAATAAAACCATAAAGGGAAAGGTTCAAAAAGGAACAAGTGTATTTATAGTAGATAGAAGGGAACCTGCTGTCCAATCGTTAATCGACCGATTAAAATCTGAGTTTGAATCCATTGAACCTGTTAAAATCAGACCCATTAAAAAAGGTCTTGCATCAAAAATTCTTAAAACAAAGCATAAAATTAAAAAGCCTTTTCAGAAACCTGTTGATATCAACCTTAAAAGGATAATAACTAAACAGGACAGGTTCCCGGGAGATCAGGCTTTATGGCTGTCTTCAGAAGAAGTGGGAAAATTCCCTGCAAGAATGGTGAAAAAAATATGGTGGTGGCTGCCGCCTGTGGTATTTCCCAATGAAGAGCATGCCCTTCATGAAGCAGTAAAAAAAGCTGTGAAAAAAGGCGGGCGCAGATTTGTTCTAAATACCTTTTGGCAGCAGGCTTTGTTTAAGACCATCAAAGGCTTGAATGTCTGGGCAGGACCTTTTTGTAATATTGCAAACTCCGAAGCCATAACCCTGGTTAAAAAATGGGGTTATTCCGGTGTGATTCTCAGCCCTGAACTTGATAAAGAAACTTATTTCTCTCTGCCCTATAATTCTCCTTTACCTTTAGGCATAGTGATCCATGGTAATTGGCCCCTTGCCATATCCAGAATAGTATCTGATGATTTAAAACCAGATAAATTGTTTACAAGTCCAATGAAAGAAGGAGCATGGGTTTCAAAAATAGATAATAATTTCTGGGTCTTCCCTGACTGGAAACTTGACCTCACACAGAAAAAGAAAGATTTAAAAAAAGCAGGTTATTCTCTTTTTATTACAATCTTAGAGCCTATTCCCAAAAATGTGAAGATGAGGAACCGCCAGGGACTCTGGAACTGGAATTTAAAACTATTATAATTAAACCATTGTATAGATAACGCCACCCCAGGTGAGACCTGCTCCAAGCCCGAAAAACATTATATTGTCTCCTGATTTAACCATATTTTTTTCCAAAAGTTCATCAAAAGCAATGGGGATAGTCGCAGCAGTGGTGTTGCCATATTGTTGAATATTATTATAGATTTTTTCTTTTGGGATTTTCATTTTTTCCCTGAAAGCCTCATTGATGCGCAAATTTGCCTGGTGGGGTACAAACATATCAATATCTTCAATGGACATGTCTGCTTTTTTAACCAGGGCTTCTGCCACAATGGGAAGCTTTGTTACCGCATGTCTGAACACGGTTTTGCCTTCCATGTATGGAAAATGTTCTTTGTTTTCTACAATTTCCTTGTTAATGGGTTGACCTGATTTTCTGGATGGCAATCCAAACTTTAGTGCTTTGGCATATTTCCCATCAGCATGTAAAATTGAAGTAATAAAACCAACTTCTTCTGTGGTTTCCATTGCTTCCATACATACAACTCCTGCTCCGTCGGCAAAGATAATGGCAGTATCACGATTTTCTGTTGTAAGTTCTATGTATCTGCTTTGCAATTCAGCCCCGACCAGCAGAATTTTTTTTGCTTTTTTACTTTTTATATAAGCATCACAGATTTCAAGTCCGTATAAAAATCCCGTGCATTGCTGACGGATATCAAGTGTTGGTACATGCCCGGCATTAAGTCTGTCTTGCAGAAAAGGACCGGAACCCGGAACATTTAGATCAGGGGTCATGGTGGCAAATACAATAAGATCCAGGTCCTCAGGTTGCCAATTGGCTCGCTCCAAAGCTATTTTGGCAGCATTAAAAGCCAGATCAGATGTACCCGTATCCTCGCCTTTGTTTACCCAGTATCTTGTTTTAATACCTGTCCTTTGAACAATCCATTCATCATTTGTATCCATGAATTTTGTCAGATCATTATTTGTTACACATTGTTCAGGGATATATCTGCCAGTACTTTTTATTATTGATTTGATCATATTTTAAAATTCCAATCTTAAATTTATTTGTCCGATTTTAAGACCCTGTTAAATTAAAGCCATGTTTTGCTGAATATTTTTTTTATAATAGATAGGAAATCAGATGATTAGTCAAGAGGGAATACAAAAATTTGATCTGGATTTTAAATTCCCTGTGTAATAGCCTTTTCACGATACAAATTTTATCTTGACAGGTCTTAATTGAAAGTTTTATGGTATCGGGTTGTAAGCCTTTGATTTTTTTGTAAACATGGCAGAAGCTGAATAAATTTCAATTTTATATTGTTTAAAAGGTCATTATTGTCATGATTAAAAAATATATTGAAAACCTTACAGGTACTAAAATCAATGGAAACAGCCCTTATGATATACAGGTTCTGGATAATCGATTTTTTAAGAAACTTCTTTTAAAGGGTGTATTGGGGTTGGGGGAAGCATATGTTGAAAAATATTGGGATGTTAAGGACTTGTACGCACTTGACGTCAAGCTTCTTGCAAGTCCACTAATAAAAAAGTTATCTGGAAGTGTCTGGCCTGGAGATATTTTTAATTATTTAAGGGAAAAATTGTCCTTTGTATCCATTACTAAAGCAAAGTCAAATATTCAGTTTCACTATGATATTGGGAATGAATTTTATGAGGCAATGCTTGGTAAAACAATGCAATATACATCTGCATATTTTACTGAAGAGGGTATGGATTTAGACCAGGCACAATTTAAAAAATTTGAAATAATATCAGACAAGCTAAAGGTTTTTAAAGACTGTTCTGTTCTTGAGATCGGGTGTGGCTGGGGCACCTTTGCAAAATATCTTGCTGAAAAAAGAGGGTGTAATGTTACTGCAATTACCTTGTCAGAGCAGCAGTATCAATATTGTCAAGAAAATTGTTCAAATGTGGAAAATGGCAAAATACAATTTTTTCTGTCTGATTTCCGACAAACCAGAAATTATATTGACCCCAAACAGGATAAATTTGACAGAATAGTAGGTGTTGGTACTATTGCTCATTTTGTACCCATGTTCAGTGCCCTTGTGAATATTATCACATCACAACTCAAGGATGGGGGTCTGGCTCTAATTGACGATGTGTGCCGGGATACAACCTGCAAACGATTTGTACCCTCTCAAAGTGCATGGACAAATAAGTATATATTTCCCGGCACTCAATTTTTCTCTCCTGATAAAATCACAAAATATTTTAAAAATAAATTAATCATTGAACAATGGACTTCAGATAGATCTTATTATCGCGATACATGCCTTGAATGGCTTGCAAATATAAAGTCAAAATGGGAAGAAATATCCCGGGCAGGCAATTATGACGAGAAATTTTACAGAACATGGGAATACTATTTATCCACAGCAGCTGCCGGGTTTGAGTCAGGTTTTTTAGGACAATGGCAGATTCTGTTATCAAAGATGTCAAGTCCATATAAAAAGAATGTCAGGATTGCAATATGATGAGTTTTTTTATTAAATGAAGAAATTTTTATATATATTAATTTGTTGTATTTTATTGGTTATTACTTCACAAAAGGTGGCTGCCTCTGAAGATGTAGTCCTGGATAAAAATATTTCTGAATATGAAATCGGCTTGAATATTTCAATCTTAGAAGATAAAAATAAACAATATTCCATACAGGACATTGTATCACCAGACATATCAAAACTTTTTGTGCCCTCAGATCAGGATAATCTTAGTTATGGGTTTACTGATTCAGCATACTGGGTAAAATTCAAAGTTGTTAATCCTTACAATAACCCATTTGAATGGCTTTTGGAAATATCCTATCCAATGCTTGATAATATTCAATTGTTTGTTAAAAACAATCAGAACTTTGAAATGAGACAGGCAGGAGACAAAACTCCATATAAAAAAAGAGAAATGGACTGTAGAAATTTTGTATTCTCTCTTTATTCTGACCCGCATTCTAATAATACATATTTTATACGATTCTCAACCAGCAGCGCAATGAATATTGGATTAAAGATATGGTCTCCAAAAGCTTATTTAAAAAAGATGAGTAATGAACAGATCGTGTTAAGTGCTTTTTTTGGTTCTATTTTGATGATGATTTTTTATAACCTGCTTTTATTTGCCTCATTGCGTGTTGTTTCATATTTACATCATGTCCTTTTCATGTCTGCGAGCGCTTTGTTTTTATTTACACTTTATGGTCTGTCCTCTAAGTATTTATGGCCGAATCCGATCTGGCTTACAGACAATAGTCTGCCTATTTTGATACTTTTATGCAATATATTTTGTGTGACCTTTGCCAGGTCATTTTTAAGCACTAAAAAAGCAACACCTCTATTTGACAATATCCTTATTATATATGTAATAATCAATTCTATCCTCATTCCTTTGGGATTGTTTTTCAACTATGCAATAGCAATAAAATTTGCTACTTTTTTAGCAGTTTTTGCAGCATTATTACCATTTATAATATCAATCAAACTTGCTGTTCCCATGAGGCAGGCGAGATTCTATCTGGTGGCATGGAGTTTTTTATTGTTTGGAATAACTGTTTATGGATTAAAGACCTTTGGTGTTTTATCAAGTGTTTTTATTACTGAGTATTCTATGAATATAGGTCTTTTTCTTGAAATGATCCTTCTTTCCCTTGGCATTGGCGATCAAATTAATACAATAAAAAAAGAGCGCATAAGAGCACAGCAAAAGGCAATTGATGTCCAGCAGCAGGCATTTGAGCAACAACAAGAAAGTGCAAAAGAAAAAGAATTATTGGAATCACAAATTCGCCAGTCTCAAAAAATGGAAGCACTGGGTCATCTTGCTGGTGGTATTGCCCATGATTTCAATAATATTTTAACCATAATCACAGGCTTTGCAGAACTTACTTTGATGGATAAAAATACTTCAGTGCAAATCAAGGAGTATATGGCCAGTATAATCTCGGCAGGCAGAAGAGCAGAAAACCTGATTTTACAAATTCTGACATTCAGCCAAAAGAGTATGAAAGATAATTCCGATATAATATTAGAACCAATGATAGTTGATTCTGCAGTAAAAGAAGTATGTGATTTTATTAAAAGTACTCTTCCTGCAGATATAGAGATTGAGCAGAAAATAAATTCAGGCTCTTATCAAGCTTATGCAGATCCTACAAACATTCATCAAGTTGTAATGAATCTATGCACAAATGCAATACATTCAATGGAAAATAGCGGAGGCAGGCTGTTAATAGAATTGTCAGCTGTTGAAACAGAAGGTATGCTTACATTAACAGGGCAACTTGCACCGGGAACTTACCTTGAAATTGCTGTCACAGATTCTGGTGAGGGTATTAATCCTGAAATTATTCATAAAATTTTTGATCCATACTACACAACAAAGCAACATGAAAAAGGAACAGGACTTGGGCTTTCTACTGTTCATGGAATTGTAAAATCATATGGCGGTGAAATAAATATTAAAAGTGAACTAGGCAAAGGATCAACTTTTAAAGCATATTTTCCTGCAATCAGCCCAGATAAAAGTTTTAAAAAAGAACCTGTTAAAAAAAATACAATAAAATCAGAAAAAAATGTAAAGGTCCTTTTTGTGGATGATGAAGAGACAATTACTTATATATACAGCAAATTATTACAAGGCATGTACGGTTATGAAAGTAAAACTTTTAATTATCCTTTTGATGCCCTTAAGGCATACGATCCTGATGATTTTGATATTGTAATTACAGACTATAAAATGCCAAGAATGAACGGCATTAAATTTGCTGAAAAAATAAAAGAGAAAAACAAAAATGCCATAATTATTTTATGTTCTGGCAACCCTCCTTTAATAAATGAAGAAGCGTGCAAAAAAGCAGGGATATATATGGTCTTAAAAAAGCCTCTTAACATGGGAGTGCTTTCTGACATTATTCAAAAAGCAATGGCAGAAAAAATAATTAAATAAGCTCCTTTTTTTTGATTTTACCAAGTGATGTTCGTGGGAATTCAGATTTGAATGTTATTTTTTTAGGCCATTTATATTTTGCAAGTTTACCACGACACATTTCAATAACTTCTTTTTCGGTAAGAGATGCGCCATGAGCTACAAGTACAAAAGCATGCCCTGATTCCCCCCATGTATCATCAGGAACTCCTACAACTGCCACTTCTTCAATTTCAGGGTGAAGCTTGAGAACTTTTTCAACTTCAGCAGGATATACATTTTCACCACCGGTAATATACATGTCGCCTGATCTCCCTGCCAGATAAAAAAAACCATCTTTATCCATCCATGCCAGGTCTCCTGTATGAAGATAGCCGTTTTTTATGGTTTCTTCTGTTTTTACAGGGTCCTGCCAGTATTCTTTCATCATAATAGAGCCTTTAACAACAATTTCACCTATTTCACCGGGCTTTGCCATTTTACCATTTTTATCCATGATAGAGACCTCTGCATGGAATACAGGGCGGCCGACTGTATCAGGTCTTTTTAAAGGGTCTTTTTCAGATGCCCATAAAAGTATTGATGTCTCTGTCTGCCCCATGATTTGTCGGAATGCAAGCCCTGCTTGTGTACATTGTTCGATCAGGTCTTTAGTGAGTTTTTCGCCTCCACCGGCACATACTTCCAGAGAAGATATATCTTTCCTTTTTTGGGGTTCAACTTTTAAAAGTTCCCGATATACTGTTGGTACTCCCAGGAATTTGGTTACCTTATATTTTTCAATATCCTCGTAGATTTTTAAAGGACGAAATTTTTTATGCAGCACTATGGTCGCACCTTTATAAAAGATGGGAGCCGCCTGAATAAAGAGTCCGCCTGAGTGAAAAAGGGGTAAAAATACCAGCATAATATCATTAAAGTGAAGCTTGAAAAATATATCTGCATTCAGGCAGTTAAAAAAAGTTTTTCTATGGGACAATACAGCTCCTTTGGGCTTGCCAGTTGTGCCTGAGGTATACATAATTACCTGGGGCTCTTCAGGATCAGCAGGTCCAAGTGATCTTGTGATAAAGGCACGTTTGCCATCAAATTTTTGTGTTTCATAGCTGAAATCAAATATTCTTACATCTGATTTTACCTGTCCCACAACAGCTGTCATGAGTGGAGGCAGATAGCTGTCCAGGTTCAGGCTTTTTACAATTTCCAAAAAATTGTCACCATGAATAAAAAGTCTGGGGCGGCAATTCATTATGAAATAATCCAACTCTAAAGCTGAAATCCTGAAATTTATGGGGACAAAAATTGCTCCTATTCTTGAACATGCCAGGAACAGGTCTAAAAATTCAGGGCAATTATTTAACATGATAGCAACTCGATCGCCTTTTTCAATGCCAATGGAATGGAGCCAGGAGCTTGTCCTGTCTGCACGTTTGCAAAGTGTTTTATAAGAAATAGTCCGGTCTTCAAATATAATGGCTGGTTTATCAGGTGTCAGTTCTGCCCAGCGTTGTACCCACCAGGCAATATTCATGGATTTAATCATTTGATCTCCGTTATTTTTGCTGATTTTATCAGATCCTTCATACTTGGTATTTTTTATACAAGATTTGCATGGTGTGAGCAAGGACAAAGCAGTTAAAACAGCAATTCTCGGTCAAAAAATATGAACAAAGCAGATACCCGCTTCAAAAGTCTTACCTGTATATGAACAAGGAA
>CAZTEM010000040.1:0-26820 GCA_964612755.1 uncultured Desulfobacterales bacterium
TAAGTCTCCTCATCTCCGTCGAAGCCATTTCGCCCCCAATATTGTAAAAGAACTAAAAGGATAATAACCATATATGGGTGTGATGTCAAGGTAAACAATGATGCTATTTGATTTATAAGCAGGTCTTTAAAGGGATTTCAGTATCTTTTCTTTTCTCTGTCCATATCCCTTTTGATATCTCTTTTTTTAATATCTTCTCGTTTATCATAAAGTTTTTTACCTTTTGCCAGACCAATTTTGACCTTGATTTTCCCATTCTTAAAATAAATTTTAAGGGGGATAAGAGTCAGTCCTCTTTCTTTAATCTTTTTTGCAAGTCTTTTGATCTCAAACTTATTGAGTAATAATTTTCTTGAGCGGAGAGGCTCATGATTGCCATAAAAGGTTTGTTTATAAGGATTAATATGTAGTTGCTTTAAAAAAAACTCACCGTTTTTATAGTCTGCATAGGCATCCTGAAAATTCACCCTGCCCTCTCTGATGGATTTAACTTCAGTTCCTACCAGGACGATCCCTGCTTCATACTCATCAAAAATATGGTAATTGCGCTTTGCCTGTTTGTTAGTGGCAATTAATTTTGTATAATCAGAACCCATATCTATCCTTCTTCATTAAATGGAGGAATATCTTTAAATTTCATTTTTATAATATCCGAGATATCTTTACAATTATTCAGTTTAAGTGCTTTCTCATATAAGCCCTGGGTCTGTTCCAGACTGATATTCCGTATTAATTGCTTAATAATCGGGATGGAAGCTGAATTCATTGAAAAGTCTTTAATTCCCATTTCCATCAACAGGGGAAGGTTTACCGGGTCTCCAGCCATCTCACCACACATAACTACCTTGATACCTTTTTTTGCTGCGCCTTCCATTATTAATTTGATCATTTTTAAAACAGCAAGATTTAATGGTTGGAAAAGATGTGCAACCTGCCTGTTTCTTCTATCGACTGCAAGAGTGTATTGAATCAAATCATTGGTTCCAATGCTGAAAAAATCAACATGTTCTGCAAGTTCTTCTGCCATCATAACAGCAGATGGGATTTCGATCATTATACCAAGGCTTATATCTTTATTGAATTTCTTTTCTTCTTTTTCAAGATCAGCCATTACATTTTTAATAATTTTTTTAACGTTTAAAAGCTCGTAAACAGAAGAAATCATAGGTATCAATAAACTGATATCACCAAATACCCCGGCTCGCAAGATTGCTTTTAACTGAGTAATAAATACATTCTTATTTTGCAGACAAAACCTGATGGCTCTGAGTCCCAGTGCAGGGTTTTCTTCTTCTGCTGCATATAAATTAGGATTAACTTTATCACCATTAATATCAAGAGTTCTTATGGTTACAGGCAAAGGATTCATGAGTTCAACAACTTCTTTATATTTAATAAAAAGTTCTTCTTCAGTAGGAAATCTTTTAAGATCAAGATATAAAAACTCTGTTCTAAACAATCCAATCCCACTGGCACCACTATCTTTTGCTGCAACGACTTCTTCTACAAGCTCAATATTGGAAGACAAATTAAAGGTTATTCCATCTTTGGTAATCGCAGGAAGGTGGCTGTCCCGGGCAAGAAAAGCACGATTCCGTTCATACCTGCCTCTTTTTTCTTCATAATCAAACAATACATCTTCTTCAGGATTAATAACAATTACGCCTGCTGATCCATCAACAATCAAAAGATCATCATGTCTTATATTAATGGTTGCAGTACCTAAACCAAGCACTGTTGGTATTTTTAAAGACTTTGCAATAATACTTGTATGAGAATCTTTGCCGCCCCTGTCAGTAACAAACCCCATAATTCTCTCAAGCTGAATCTGGCTGGTGTCGGCAGGAGTTATATCATGGGCAACTAAAATAACACGTTTATTTATGGCAGATATCTTTTCATCATGCAACCCGACAAGATAGGACATAATCTTTTCCGACACTTGCTCTATATCATTTGCTCTGGCTTTCAGATACAGATCTTCGACCCCACGAAACATTAATTTTATCTGCCCTGTTACATTTTTAAGAGCCCATTCAGCATTAATCTTATTATCTTTAATGGTCTGGATACATTTTTCATAAAGCATTTTATCCTTAAATAACAACATGTGTGATTCAAGGATATTTAATTCTGCACTTAAGTCTTCATCAAGACTGCTGATTAACTGAGAATATTCCTGTTTAGCTTTTTGGACAGCATCTTTAAAGCGATTAATCTCTTCGGCAAGAAAAGATTCTGATATGGAATATCTTTTAATAACATCTACACCTTCGCGATCAACAATATATGCTTTGCCAATGCAAATACCGGGAGAACCGCTTATGCCATGTAATATTAACTGGCTGGAATCAGATTTATTCATTATTCTGTTTATTCCTCTCCAAACCTTGATTTAAAAAGGTCACATATCATATTAAGTACAAAAATATCTTCAGGGGTCTCAACTTCTATAACAACTTCAGTACCCATACATGCACCTAAGGTTAAAATATCAATCATGCTCTGTGCATCTACTTTATTATTGTTAGCAGATAGCCATACTTTTAATTTTGCTTGATTTGCTATTTCAGCAATTTTTGCTGCTGGTCTGGCATGTATTCCTAACAAATTATCAATTGTAATTTTATGTAAAAGGCTTATTTTTTTATCTATTTTTTCCATCATAAAGTTTAGAGAATAGTACAGTTTTTTTGTAAAAAAGTCAATCTCAATGACCAATGATATTTGATTACTTCTTTATTATATGTTAATCCTTTTTTGAACAAAATTATTATACAGGGAGGGAAAAATGGATAAAATAAAAATTTACGGGAAAGATATCTGACCTTTTACCAATGCTGCTCGGGAAGCATATGATAAAAAAGGGGTTGAAATAGAATATATAAATGTTATAGATAATCCTTTAAAGCTTGATGAAATGCTTAAATATTCCGGTGGTAAAAGAAAAGTGCCGGTAATACTTGAAGGTGACAATGTCATTCTTGGATACAATGGACGAACCTGAGGTGTTTAAATAAATCAGCTGTATGCTGATATAGAGGAAAAAAATGACTGAAAAATATCCCATTGATGATTTTAAAAGTGGTGAATCCTGGAGATTATTTAAAATTTTAGGAGAATTTGTTGAAGGTGTTGATAACCTCCATGAAATAGGTCCTGCTGTTTCTATATTTGGCTCTGCCAGGACAAAACCTGATCATAAATATTATAAAAAAGCTGAAAAAATTGCTTCGTTATTTGCCAAAAAAGGCTACGCTGTTATTACTGGCGGCGGGGGTGGGATTATGGAAGCTGCCAATAAAGGGGCAGCTGAAGCAAAAGGAACATCAGTTGGACTGAATATCTCACTTCCTTTTGAACAGATACCTAATAAATACGCAAATATTCAAACTGAATTCCATTATTTTTTTGTAAGAAAAGTAATGTTTATTAAATATGCCCAGGCATATATAATTATTCCGGGAGGGTTTGGCACATTAGATGAAACCTTTGAAGCCATTACACTGATTCAAACCCATAGAATCAAACCTCTTCCTGTAATTTTAGTTGGTACAGATTATTGGCAGGGGCTAATCGACTGGATAAAGGCAAGGCTCATTGCAGAAAAAATGGCTTCTCCCAAAGACCTTGATATTATTTCAGTTCTTGACGATCCAGAAGAAATTGTTCAAAGGGTTATTGATTTGAACCAAGACTAAAAAACAATTATCAATATTTTTCAATAAGGTCTTCTATGGTTTCAATTTTTCCACCAAAGGTATTAGGTGAAAAAAATATAGTTTTTAAAGGGAATCTTTTAATACCTATATTTGAGAATATATCTGAGGTGACACTATCAACCCCGTCAAACCCTTGTTTAACTGATTTGGAATAAATAAACATCTCATTCCAGGAATTTATGTAAACAACTGAGAATTGTTTTATTTTTCTATCGCTTTTGTTTACATATAAATTTAATGAGACAAATACAGCAACTATTTCAGCTTTTGCAATCAAAGATTTAAAACTTCTCTGTTTTTGCATTATCGGTCTAAAAAATTTATACATTTCATTCATAAGAAGCACAATATCATTGTGTGTCACAAAAGTTGGATTAGGGACAAGATTAATAATGGATTTCTCTGTATAAAAGCCATTATTAATCAGCCATGCACCAAGTTCTTCAATTGTTTCTGCAGTTCTAACAGATCCTTTCTGCAATTGCATACTGGTTTGCCGGTCAACTATTATTTCCCATAGATCTTTCTTATTAACTTCTTTTAATTGAAGGCTTAGTCTTTGAAAATAATTATAATTTTTTGACACTAAAAGTACTCTGTCAATTTTTCCTTTTTCCTTAGAAAACTCAACAACTACATTTCTAACAAGGACAGTTCTTTCTTCCGGGGTAATTTTAGAATCTTTTTTAAAGGCATTCTCATAAAACTTATTCATCATACGCATTTTCCCGATCATATAATTTTCAATATTTGATGAAAGCCTTTCAATTGCCTTATATTCCCAATTTTGATAATTACCGATTTCAAAAATTTTTTGTGAGGTTATTGCCCACTCTTGAATCAATTTGTTAATAAATTGTCCTTTTATTCCAAACAAGGTATTTTCAAAATCAGAAGTTTTTGATATTTTGAGTTTTAAAAAAAAACAAATCTGAATCAAATTTACAGATTTCAAGTCATCTATTGACTCATAAAATTTAATCAATCCATGGATCAGAATATAGTAGGGATCACAGCTATATAATTTTAATTGATTGCCTGAATTTATCCATATATCTTTAATTTTATTACATAATAAAGGCTCTTTCCCATATTCATATATAAATTTTTCCAATAAAGCCATTTTTATAACCGATTTAAAAGGGCTTTTAAGAAGTTTATACATATGCCAGATAGAAGCACCAAAATATTCTCCTGAAGGGATACCATGAATATCTCCCAAATTAATATATTTTGATTGCAAAGAAGTTTTACGTATAAAATTACTTATATCATTATAATAATAAATGCTGACAGGAACAGACAAAACCGTCCATAATGGTAATTTGCCTGCAACATAAATTAATGTTCTATAAAACTCTTCTTTTAAAAGCCGTGCCTGGGCAGACCCGGAGCTTTCAAAAGACAAACTCCCAAAATCATTATTTATAGCTTTATCAATATCAAGCAGAAAAAAATTAACTTCAGTGTTAAAATTTTTATCAGCCCATTTTTCAATCAGCCTGAGTTTTAGTATTAATGCCTTTTTTGTTTTTTGTGATAAGCAGTCATCTCGAATAACAACCCAGAAATCAAAATCAGATTGAGTTGTCTGCGCCAATGATCCAGTGCTCCCTATGGTGTAGAGCCCTTCTATGCAATAGTTTGAATTTTTTCTTAACTTAAATTGTTTTGTATTTAAATATTTATCAGCAATTTTTTTAATTTCATTGGAAGGTAAATATTTAGCAATCCCATGGGGACAATTTTTAATCACTGAGTTTGTCCCGGGCAAATTGATATTTTCGTGTAATAATAATGGTATCAATTCAAAAAGGTCGCCTTGTTTTCCCCTATAAATATCAAAAGCTATTAATTTTGAAAGTTTATTTTTCTTTAAAAATAATTTTTCACCATAGTAAAGAAATTCAACAAATACTAGCATTTCAAGATGAGAGATAATTTCTTCACTAAAGTATGGAATCGAGTCCAGATTTATTTTAAAATCCCTTGCATTAAAATCGGCAAAGCTATCAATCAAGGTATCTTCAGCAAAATCATCAAATTTTGAATACCTTGCTTTAACACCTGTAAAATCAGACAAATCAAAAATTGAATCTTTAAAACTTGAAAGAATAAAATTTGCTCCCACAAAAGAGACACCTGAAAGTTCTGCATGATCAAAAGAAGTCTTGATAAATTTTGATCCGGTAAAAATAGAATTATGCAGGTCACAATTATTAAACCTGGAATTATAAAATGATGCATTGCAAAAACTACAATTATTAAATTTTGCATTTGATGCATTTATATCAATAAATACTGCATTGTCAAAACATACACCATCAAACTCAGCTTCACTGAAATCAACATTATAAATCATAGTATTTTTAAAAAATGATCCTGTTATGATTGTTGATGTAAAGCTTGTATTTTTTATGATTGCATTATTAAAATAAAGTATATAATTTAAAAATTCCAAGTTAGACAGGTCAACATTCTCAATAATTTCTGCTTCAAATTCAAATTCGCCTGGGAATTTACTCTCCTTAAGGTCAATTAATTTCTTATCTGTGGAGGAAAGAAAAAAATCTTTAAAAATCCCTGAGGGTGATTTCTGCCTGTCATTAACACTCTTAACTAAAGATTCTATTTCCTTTTCAATCCCTTTTTTCTCTTTTGCTAATAATTGACCGATTAATTCTATGAATTCTGATACCTGTGTTCTTATCAAATCATCTGAATGGTCTTCAAATTTTTTTAATAGGTTAATAACCCTCTCAGGTCTTTTCCTCACAACGCCTAAGATATATGCATTAAATACAAGAGCATTGTTTTTCAGATACTTTTTTTTATTTTGTGCGACATCCTGAATTATACAAAAGGAAATCCTTGAAAAAGAAGATATTTCATTTAAAACTTCCAACAAAATATCTTTCCTGTTTTTAATCACTTCAATAAATAATTTATATAGTGGTATTCCTTTTGTTATTACAAGGGCTTTAAAAGCGTGAAAAGCCTCTTTTGGGCTTCTTTTTCTTAAAATATCCAACAAGCAGCCACTTAATTTGGAATTAGAATAAATGCCAACAAATGATGATTCAATGGCTTGTAAAATAATTATTTTTATTGATATTTTTTTTTCAGTTTTCAGACTCTTAATCAAAAAATCTATATCAAGGCAGTCTTGCATTAATGATAAAGCCTTAATTGTTCTCCCTCGAATTTTAATATCTTTTGAAAACAAATCTCTGGACAAAACAGTTTTCATATCTTTGAGCAATGGGATATTTAATAAAAAAGGATCCAAATTATTTTCCTGGTCAAAAATCCTTGCTAAAAAGCATACAATGGCATGCTTGTCATTTACTTGTTGAAGCATTTTTTTAAATTCTATTGCCCAGTCTTTTCTGATTTGGGGTGTGCTCTTAAGATATTGGGCAGTAAGAACAAGTTTTTGTTCTGAAAAAAGTGATGAAATAAGAGTCCTGAATATTTTTATTGATATTAAATTTGAATAACAGGCTTTCCACGCATAGAATGGTCCTTTACCTTCTGACTTGATAAGGGCTTGAAAATAAAAATTCAGCTCTGGCAAAGCAATACCCGGCTTTATTTGAAGAAAAATCCTTGAGCAAAAACAATCTGATTCCAAAATTGCTTTTAAATATTCCTTTTTATTGGTTTTATCATTCTGGAGTTTAATCATTTTTTCCTGCACAGCAGCTAAGGCTTCCCGCGCTTTATTCCTAAGCATATAATGATAAGAAGAAAGCCCGGCAATTATGGGTAAAATTGCCTGGGAAGGAGAAAACTCAGAAGAACATTCCAATAGCTGACATTGTTGATCTTGATCAAGGTGCAACCAGTTTTTTTCAAAATTAATAAAATCAAAATCCAGAACAAGATCATTATCTTTTGTCATTTATATAAATATCCTCTATAATCGTGATATTATTGATTTTTACTACAAGCTCATCTTTCTTTCTTTTAATTAAAACCATGTTTTTAGATTCAATCTTATTTATTTCGCATTGTAATCTTAAAGACGGGAAATCAAAAATTTCAAGAGCCTGTTTTAAAAGATTAAGCTCTTCTGAATCATTATCAGTGATATTCTTTTTTTTTAACAACTCGCTGAGTTTTTTATTATAAAGTTTTTTTATCTTTGTTTCAATACATGGATTGTCAACCGTTCCATTGGTTGAGCCAATACTAAAATATATTTCCATCTTGTTTTTTACATTTCTAAATTAAAATGGTATATGAACATGGTTTTTATTAATAATAATATTTTTTTTAATATAATTCCATAATTTATGAAACTTTTTGAACAGACTTTGAACAAGGTTGAAGATAATAACAGCTATAATGCTGAATCCATTGAAATTTTAAAAGGGCTTGAACCTGTACGCCGAAGGCCGGGAATGTATACTGACACCACAAGCCCTGACCATTTAGCCCATGAAGTTATTGATAATAGTGTTGATGAAGCAATTGCAGGATTTGCAGACACAATAGACGTTATTTTATATGATGATAATTCCCTTGAAGTCATTGATAACGGTCGAGGAATGCCCGTTGATATCCATCCTAAGGAAAAAATATCTGGTGTTGAACTAATAATGACCAAACTTCATGCCGGAGCAAAATTTTCCAATAAAGATTATCATTTTTCAGGTGGCTTGCATGGTGTTGGTGTTTCTGTTGTTAATGCTTTATCAAAATATTTAAGGATTATAATTAAACGAAACAATACAAAATACAGGATTGTTTTTAAAAATGGGAAAAAAGTATACAATCTTAAACAGATTGAAAAGTCCAGCTGTAAATCAACCGGCACTTCACTGCTTTTTTATCCTGAAATTTCTTTTTTTGATAATCCTTATTTTTCAAACAAAACTTTAAAACACGCTCTAAAAGCAAAAACAGTACTCTGCCCTGGTCTTGAAATAAACTTTTTTGATGAAAAGAGTCAGGAAAAATTTTCCTGGAAATATGATCATGGTTTGCATGACTACCTGATTGAAAACATGCCTGAGAAAACAATTTTTAAAACACCTTTTACAGGTGACAACGAAACCGTGGAAGGCAAGGTAGCATGGGCTGTAAACTGGACAGATGGCTATAGCGGAAACATTACTGAAAGTTATGTTAATTTAATCCCTACACCCCTTGGAGGAACCCATGTAAATGGATTTAGATCAGGACTATTGGATTCCATTAAAGAATTTTGCAAATTCAGGGATCTGCTTCCCAAAGGTGTATATATTGCTCCTGAAGATATCATGGAAAATATTGGATTTATCCTTTCAGTAAAAATTACCGATGCTCAATTTTCAGGGCAGACAAAAGAAAGGCTTTCCTCCAGACATTGTTCTAAACTTGTCAGTTCTCAAATAAGAGATGCCTTTAGTCTCATGCTCAACAAAAACACTGAAGCTGGCAATAAACTCGCTGAAATTACAATAAAAAATGCCAGGCTCAGAATAAAAAAATCAAAGAAAATCAGCCTTAAAACTTCTAAAAATGGTCCTGCACTTCCTGGAAAATTATCAGACTGCACCAGTCGAGATAATATGAAAAGGGAATTATTCCTTGTGGAAGGAAATTCTGCCGGTGGTTCCACAAAACAGGCAAGGGATAAAAATTTCCAGGCTGTTCTTCCCCTGCGCGGTAAGATTCTAAATACATGGGACCATGATTCTTCTATAATTTTAGGATCAAAAGAAATACATGATATTTCTGTTACAATAGGCGTTAATCCGGGGTCAGATGATATCTCAAATTTACGATACAATAAAATATGCGTGCTTGCCGATGCTGATTCTGATGGTCTGCATATAGCAACTCTTTTATGTGCATTATTCCTCAAACATTTTCCCAAAGTAGTTCAACAAGGGCATTTGTTCATTGCCATGCCTCCACTTTATCGCATTGATGTTAATAAAGAGACTTTTTATGCACTTGATGAGCCTGAGAAGAAAAATATTATCAAAAAAATTGAACGCCGGAAAAAACATGGTAAAATAAATATCCAACGATTTAAAGGTTTAGGAGAAATGAACCCTGGTCAGCTGAAAGAAACCACTATTGCACCGGATACTCGCAGACTTGTACAACTCAGTTGTGATTCATCTCCTGAAGAGTTGTATGGGATCATGGATATGCTGCTTGGGAAAAAAAATGCCCCGGATAGAAAAAAATGGATTGAATCTAAAGGAAATATTAAAGAGTTAGAATAATGAAAATTTCATCACCAATCAATACAGAAGGGTTTGAAATATTACCCTTGGAACAGTTCAGTGAAAATGCTTATCTGAATTATTCAATGTATGTTATTCTTGATAGAGCTTTGCCCCATATAGGCGATGGTCTGAAACCTGTCCAGAGAAGAATAATCTATGCCATGGATGAGCTTAATCTTTCAGCAGAAGCAAAATATAAAAAGTCAGCAAGGACTGTGGGAGATGTTTTAGGTAAATTCCATCCCCATGGTGATTCTGCATGTTATGAAGCAATGGTAAACCTTGCACAGCCGTTTTCATGTAAATATCCCTTAATAGATGGACAGGGCAATTGGGGAGATCCGGATGACCCGAAATCATTTGCTGCCATGCGGTATACAGAATCAAAGCTTACAAAATATTCTGAACTGCTCCTGGCTGAAATCAAAATGGGTACAACTGACTGGGCACCAAATTTTGATGGCACTCTTAAGGAACCGGTTATTTTGCCTGCCAGACTTCCTAATCTATTATTAAACGGATCAACAGGCATTGCAGTTGGAATGGCAACTAATATCCCGCCCCATAATTTAGAAGAAGTTGCAGATGCTCTGGTCTATCTTATTGACCATCCTGATGATGTTAATGAAAAAATTTTAGAACTCATTAAAGGACCTGATTTCCCAACAAGCGCTGAGATCATCACTCCTCCTGCACAAATCAAAGAAATATACAGAACAGGCAAAGGGAAAATAAAAACCCGGGCTCAATATCATTTTGAAAAAACAGATATTGTTGTTACAGCCCTTCCTCTTTATGCATCAGGGGAAAAAATCATGGACCAGATTGCAGCCCAGATGAATAAAAAAAAGCTGCCCATGGTAAGCGATATCAGGGATGAGTCAGATCATGAGGACCCGACACGCCTTGTAATTATTCCAAAATCAAATCGCGTGGATAAAGAAGCTCTTATTAATCATTTATTTGCAACTACTGATCTTGAACGTTCTTATCATGTTAATATGAATATGATCGGTCTGAATGGATATCCCAGGGTAAAAGGTCTTAAAACCATATTAATTGAATGGCTTGAATTCAGAACCGAGACTGTCCGCAAAAGATATGCATACAGACTAGACAAGGTTTTAGCCAGATTACATATCCTGGATGGTCTTTTAATTGCATTTTTAAATATTGATGAAATTATTGAAATCATCAGAACTTTTGATAACCCAAAAGATGAATTAATTGCAAGGTTTGGTTTAAGTGAAAAACAAGCTGATACAATCCTGGATATTAAACTGAGACAGCTTGCAAAACTTGAAGAAATTAAAATTAAAGCCGAACAAAAGGAACTTGATAAAGAAAGAAAAGCTATTGAAATAATACTTTCCTCTGATAAAAAATTAAAAAATGAAATTAAAAAAGAAATCAGAAAAGATAAAAAAAAATATGGAGATGCACGTCTTTCTCCAATAAACCAGAGAAAAGAAGCTGAAGCGTTCTCAGAAATAGAAGTAATTGATAAAGAGCCTGTTACTGTAACATTATCAAAAAACGGCTGGATTAGATCGGCAAAGGGTCATGATGTTGATCCTTTCAAGCTTAAATTTAAAATAGGCGATGAACTTTTATCCTATACCAGAACCTGGAATGATAAACCTGTTGTTTTCCTTGACTCTAAAGGCAGGTCATACAGCATACCATGTCATACACTCCCGTCTGCAAGGGGATTTGGAGAACCTATTACAGGACGTCTTTCAATTGATCAGGATTCTCATATACAATTTATTTTAACAAATGATAACAATGCAACAATCTTTCTTTGTTCAGATCTGGGATATGGATTTTTTACTAAATTTTCCAATTTTCTGACAAAAAATAAAAATGGTAAGGCATTAATCAATCTCCCGGCAAATGCTAAATTATTAGAGCCTCAATTGATAAAAAATATAGATAATGAAAATTTAGTTGCCATCACTACAAAGGGACGTTTATTGATTTTTAAAGCGCTTGAGATGCCTGAACTTGATAAAGGCAAAGGCAATAAAATCATTGCAATTCCAAAAAAAGAGCTGACATCTTCAGATCCTGAAAAATTAAAACTCGTAAAAATATTGCCTGATGATGGAAATCTTGTTATTAATACTAAAAGAGACTCTCTTATACTTAACAAAGGTAATCAGGAAAATTACATAGGGAAACGGGCTCAAAGAGGCAAACAACTGCCTTTAACATATCAGGCAATAATATCGCTTGATATTGAGTCTCCAACATAAATATTTTTATAAAAAATCAATTTTGTTAAGATGAAATTTTTTTTTAAAAAACATCTTATTTCTATCGCAGTTTACCTGACCTGCGCACTTTTTATTTTTTTTTGTTTTTTGATTCAGAATGAAGCAAAAAATAAAACACGCAACAGCTTTGAAAAAATAAAACAAGCCGGGAAAATAAAGCTGCTTACCAATATTGGTGAGACCTCGTATTATTTGTATAATAACAAGCCCATGGGGTTTGACTATGAACTTGCTTTAAAATATGCTCAATTTTTAAATGTTGAGCTTGAGGTAATAACTCCAGGATGGAACAATTTATTTGCCTATCTTGAACAAGGTAAAGGAGACTTTATTGCAGCAGGACTTACCATAACTTCACAACGGCTTAACCATGTTAATTTTTCCATACCATATCTGACAATTCAACAAAAGCTTGTATACCATAACGACAAACAAAAAATTAAAACATTAGAAGAACTTGCAGGCAAAACAATTCATGTAAGAAGAGGGACTTCATACCAAACAAGCTTGATATCTTTGAGAAAACAAGGTATTGATGTTCATTATATTTTACACGATAATATACCTACGAAAGATTTCATAGCCATGGTTGCAAATAAAAAAATTGACTATACCATTGCTGATTCAAACATAGCCTATTTAAATCGCAGATACTATCCAGATATTCGAGTAGGCATTTCTCTCAATCATGAGGAATATCTTGGCTGGGCAATAAAAAAAAAAGATGTTGAACTTCAAAAAAATATAAATGAATTTCTTGTGCAGGCTAAAAAGAACGGTACTCTTACCAAATTATATAATAAATATTATGATAATATTACTCAATTTGATTATTATGATATAAAAATATTCCAGCAGAGGATTGCAAAGCGCTTACCACAATATAGAGATGTTATAATAAAACAGGCTGAAATATATCACCTTGACTGGAAAATTATTGCTGCGATTACATATCAGGAATCTCATTTTCTACCACTTGCCAGAAGTTATACCAATGTTAGAGGATTAATGCAGGTAACTATGGACACGGCACGTGAAATGGGGATTACTAACAGATTAGACCCCTATCAAAGTATCATGGCAGGCAGTAAATATTTAAATAAATTATATGGTAGATTTTATGATATCAAAGACCCATACCAAAGATTATTGTTTTCAATTGCAAGCTATAATATAGGATATTTTCATATAAGAGATGCTCAGGATATTGCAGAACTCAAAGGAGTTGATAAAAACGACTGGTATTCAATTAAAAAGATCCTTCCTTTATTGACTAAACGTAAATATTATAAAGCAACAAAGCATGGCTATGCAAGAGGGAATGAGACTGTTAATTATGTAACCAAGATATTAATTTATTATGATATTTTAAAACAAAAAGAAAAAAAAATCTTATTATAATTGACTTCAATATAACAATTTAATACTAGAGTAGTATTATTTTATAATAAATAAAACACATTTAAAGGTAGATACTTAAATTAATGACCCGAAAAATACTTATTAATGCAGTCGACCCTGATGAAATCAGGATTGCCACTATTAAAGATAACAAACTTGAACAATTCCATATTGACACCAAGGCAAAAAAGGTGACCCAGGGCAATATCTATAAAGCTATTGTCACAAGTGTAGCGCCAAGCCTGCAGGCAGTTTTTGTAGACTATGGTGAAAAAAAAAATGGGTTTCTTCAAATCCATGAAATACATAGTGATTATTTTATGGATAATGAGTCAGGGAAAAATAAACTTTCAAACCTGATAAAAAAAGGACAACAATTAATTGTTCAAATAATTAAAGATCCTATTGCACATAAAGGTGCCATGTTAACAACCTATATATCCCTTCCCGGAAGACTTGTTGTTCTGATGCCTGGAAACAACACCAGAGGCGTTTCAAGGCAGATTGATGATGAAAAAGAACGTAAAAGGCTTGCTTCAATTGCAGGTAGTCTTAAAATCCCTGATGGGTTTGGAGTTATTGTAAGGACTGTTGGAAAAAATTCCAATAAGACAATGTTAAATAATGATCTTAAATATCTTATGCGCATCTGGAAAAACATCGATAAAAAAGCTGTTAAACAAAAAGCTCCCTCTCTGCTGTATCAAGAGCAGAACCTTGCCATGAGAACTTTAAGAGATTATTTTACCAATGATATAAAAGAGATTCTTATTGACGATCAAACTATTTTTAATGAGGTTAAAGATTTCATCTGCATTATTGCACCTAAATCCACCAAAAAAGTTAAAAAATATAATGCGGAAAAACCTATTTTTACAAAACATCAACTTGAAGATCAGATTGCTTCAATTTATAAGAAAAAGGTCAGCCTCCCATCAGGCGGTGAACTTGTAATTGATCAGACCGAAGCTCTTGTTGCAATAGATGTTAATTCAGGAAAATCCACAAAAAAAAAGAATATTGAAGAGACAGCTTTCCATACTAATCTTGAAGCAGCAGAAGAGATAGGAAGGCAACTACGTCTGAGAGATTTAGGCGGGCTTATTGTTATTGATTTTATTGATATGAAAGAAAAAAAACATAAAAGCGAAATAACAAAAAAAATAAAATTTAATTTAAAGACTGATAAAGCAAAAACAAAAGTTGGAGGTCTTTCTCAATTTGGACTTTTAGAGATGTCAAGACAAAGACTTCGTCCTGCAATAACATTTGGCAGTTTTGAAACCTGTTCCCATTGTAATGGCAGAGGACAAATCCCTTCAATAAAATCACAGACCACAGCTTTTTTACGCCAGATTAATTTAAAAACCATAAAAAAAGATATCCATGATGTAACCGGGATTGTACCTGAAAATGTTGCAGTCTATCTTCTTAATAAAAAAAGAGATGAACTTGTTAATATTGAAACAAAACATAATGTAATGATAACCATAGAAGGTGACAGAAAAACTAAAGCCGGTGAAAGCAAAATTATTATAAATTCAAACAAATGATTATATTATAAATCTTGACATAAATCTTACTTTTGTGTAACAGACACTGGCTAACTTTTTTTTATGGGGGGGCAAAATTATGACAACAGATAATATTAATAAAAATACCGGTTCTACGAAGTTTATCGGTATTATAATAATTATTTTATTTATCATTGCTGGCATTTATTTTGTTTTCTTTAAAGAAAAAAGAACAAATATGGTTGAACAAACAATTACAAAAGAAATATCAAAGGAAAAAGAGATAGTTGTAAAGGAAAGCCCTGTTATCAACTATAATGAACTTGAAAAAGATGATACCTTAAAAAAGGCTATGGAAAAAAGAAAAAATAAATATGATATTAAAAACAGCCTTGATATGATAGTAAACTCTGATGAAACTTTTAAAATAAAAGATAAAATGGTTTCAATGGCAAAGATATTAAAACTTGCTGCTTTAAAAAGAGGAGATGTTGTAGAAGAAGATATTGCAGGAAAAACATCTGGAAAAGGGATCAAACAATATGGAATCTATGTTGTAAAACCAGGGGATAATATATGGAATATACATTTTAATATTCTTAGAGAATATTATAACCTTAAGAATATTAATCTGAATTTAAAAGCAGATGAGCCTGATAAAAAAGGTTTTAGTTCTGGTATAGGGAAAATTCTTAAATTTTCAGAAAAAATTGTTACTATCTATAATCTTGAACAGGGCACCATAGATTCTGATATAAATATTATTAAACCTTTTACCAAAATTATCGTTTATAACATGACAGATATTTTTTCTTTATTAAACGATATTAATTATAAAAATGTAAGCAATCTTAAGTTTGACGGAAAAACAATCTGGATTGCTACTGATAAAAAAACAAATACACAATAAGATAAGAGATATTAGAATTCTTATCTTAAATTAATCAGGAGGGTATTATTTTGATTGGAACAGCATTTGCGATGGGCAGCCAGGGAGCTGCAGGACAAGGTGCAGGAGGATTAACACAATTCATGCCCCTTTTAATTCTTCTTGTAATTTTTTATTTTCTTCTCATAAGGCCACAGCAAAAAAGAGCAAAAGAACATAAAGAGATGGTAAATAATCTTAAAAAAGGAAACAGAATAGTCACAAGTGGTGGAATTCATGGCACTATTGCTTCTTTGGATGATACCACTGTTAATGTTGAGATTGCTGACAAAGTCACCATGAAAATATCACGTGGGAATGTTGCAATTATACTAAAAGACACCTCGTCTTCAAAAAAATAAAATATTTAATATCTATTTGGGAGTAAGTTTAGATTGAAGCTGACATTTAGGAAAATTCTAATAACAATTATTTTTGCCATCGCGATTGTATATATTCTACCAACTTTTTACCCTGATCTCTGGCCCTACAAAGCAATTAAACGCGGGCTTGATCTTCAGGGCGGCATGCATCTTGTGATGGAAGTTCAGAGTGAAAAAGCTATTGAAGTCACTATTGAAACAACAATTCATGAAATTAAAAAAGAACTCAGGGATAAAAAAATTAAATATTCCCTGCTAAATAGAAAACCAGATAATAAAATTCAAATTATCCTTAAAGGCGGAGATGATCAAAAAGGGTTTAGCGATCTTATTAGTGATAAATTTAACAACCTTCAAATTATTTCTTCAGATCTTAAGGATGGTAATGCAGAGATCATTCTTATGCTCTCGGAAAAAGAAAGTGAAGAAATTAAAAAACTTGCAGTGGAGCAGGCTCTTGAAACTATTCGAAACAGGATAGATGAATTTGGGGTAAGTGAACCTGAAATTAGAATTCAAGGGGAAAAAAGAATACTTATTCAGCTTCCAGGCATCAAAGACCCGGAAAGAGCTAAAGACCTTATTGGTAAAACTGCCCAGCTCACCTTTCAACTTGTTGATGAGGATCATGATGTAAACATTGCAATAAAAAAAGGTCGCGCTCCTGTTGGTGATGTTATATTATATGAAGAACGTGAAAACAAATCGACTAAAGCTCTTTCTAATATTCCTTATCTGATCAAAAAACGAGTCCTGCTTGATGGTAGCAGATTAACTGATGCAAGAGTTGAATTTGATCGATTTGGTCAACCAGAAGTCGGTATTACACTTGATAGAAAAGGCGCAAGAAGATTTGAAAAAATAACAGGGGAAAACCTTAAAAAACGACTTGCCATTGTACTTGATAAAAAAGTCTATTCAGCACCGACTATACAATCACGCATTGCAGGAGGCAGAGCTGTTATTACCGGACACTTTACTCTTAATGAGGCAAGAGACCTTGCAATTGCATTAAGAGCAGGATCTCTTCCAGCTCCTGTAAAAATTATGGAAGAGCGGACAGTTGGACCTACTCTTGGAGCAGATTCCATACGTATGGGCTTAATATCAATGCTTACAGGCGGTCTGATTGTAATCCTTTTTATGTTTATTTATTATAAAAAAGCAGGTTTAATTGCAGATATTGCCCTTATAGCTAATATCCTTCTTATTGGTGCAGGTCTTGCAGCGTTTCAGGCGACCCTCACCCTTCCAGGCATTGCAGGTATTATTTTGACAATTGGTATGGCTGTTGATGCCAATGTAATTATTTTTGAAAGAATCAGAGAAGAAATCCTTGCCGGGAAAACACCTCTGGCAGCAATGAATGCAGGATTTGATAAAGCAACTCTTACTATTTTGGATGCAAATGTAACAACTCTTATTGCAGCCATAGTATTGTTTCAGTTTGGATCAGGTCCCATAAAAGGTTTTGCAGTAACTTTGAGCCTTGGTATTCTGGCAAGTTTGTTCACTGCACTCATATTCTCAAAAGCAATTTTTGATTTCACACTGGAAAATAAAAAAGTTAAAAAGCTTAGTATATAAAAAGGAAAATAAATAATGCAATTTGTTAAGCATAATGTAAATTTTGACTTTATTGGAAAAAGCAAAATAGGTTTTGGATTATCATTGACAATAATTATAGCAGGTATTATCTCTCTGATCATACATAATGGTCCAAAGTTGGGTATTGATTTTGCCGGCGGTACAAACATAAGAATACAATTTTCACAAGAGGTTCCAATTTCAAAAATTCGTACTGCCTTTTCTAAAATCGGCTTGGAAAAAGCATCTGTTCAAAAAGTTGGAAAAGATGAAGAGCATGAATTCCAAATCAGTACTTCCAAACCTGAAATGACAGACAAAGGCTTTGCTCAATCTATTTCCGAAGCAGTTGAAGCAGAGACTTCAGTCAAGCCCATAATAAGGCAGATTGAAATGGTTGGTCCCCAGGTTGGAAAGGATTTAAGGAAAAAAGCCCTGCTTGCAATTTTTTACTCACTTTTATTTATTACCATTTATATTTCAGGTCGATTTGAATTAAAATGGATTATTTCAGGGGTTACAGCAGGGGCTCTTATGACAGTTGTTTATTTTCTTTCCGTAATGAATTTAAGCATGGTTGCCATTATTCCCATTGCACTTATAATCTCGCTGATACTATTCTGGTATTTAAAATTATTTTATGCCATGAGCGCTATAATTGCACTTATTCATGATGTTTTTATTACCATTGGAATATTTTCAATACTTGGTTATGAATTCAGTCTTCCGGTCATTGCAGCATTACTTACAATAATAGGTTATTCACTGAATGATACTATTATAGTTTTTGACAGAATCAGAGAAAATATCACCCATGATAATAGTAAGTCATCTCTATCTGAGAAGATCAATAAAAGTATTAATGGGACATTGAGTAGAACAATATTAACTTCTCTTACAACCCTGCTTGTTCTTATTGCTCTTTTCTTTCTGGGTGGACAAATCATTCATAATTTCACATTTGCAATGATTGTAGGCGTTGTAGTTGGTACATATTCATCTATTTTTATTGCAAGCCCAATTATTCTTATTGCAAAAAAAGGTGAATAAATGAAAAACAAATTATCAACAATACTGCAATTTTCAGTGTTTGTTTTATTTTGTTTTATTTTAACTTCCTGTATATCTGATATGGATTCCACATCGACATCACGTCAATTGGAATCCATACGCTATGACCTTGAAAAAACTAATAAAGAAATTGAACATATAAAAGATGAATTAGAACTCCAGAGAAAAATTCTTAATGAAATTAAACAGGAAAATTCCATTGAAGAAAAAAAAATACTAAAGCAAAAAACAATTGATAAAATTAAAACTGCTTACACAGGACCAATCCTTATATATAAACAGGGTCGATCTTCTCTCCTTAAAGGGGAATATGAAGATGCAATAAAAATATTTAATGAATTTTTAGAAAAATATCCCCATAATGACCTTGCAGACAATGCATTATATTGGATTGGTGAATGTTACTATGCTTCTGCTGACTTTAAAAAAGCTATAGCAACCTTTAAAAAAGTTGTGGAAAAATACCCAAGAGGGATGAAAGTGCCTGATGCCCTGTTAAAGACAGCTTATTCATATATTTCTTTAAAAGATTTAAATAGAGCTCATCATTTTTTAAAACTTGTTGTTGAAAAATATCCTTTTTCCGAAGCTTCGGAAAAAGCACAAATTAAATTGAAAACTTTTTGATAAATAGATTTAATGCCTGATTATTTTGAAAAATATCTATCATGGTTTGCATTAAAAAAAGTACCTGGAATTGGGAATTATTTATTTAAATCTCTTTTAAATAATTTTTCTTCACCAAAAGAAGTGTTTCTTGCCTCGGAAGATGCATTATCAAAAATAAAAAATATTAGACAAAATAGTATTAACGCCATTAAAAACAACAAAAAATATTTTGATGAAGCAAGACAGGAACTGAAAAAAATTTCTGAACATAAATATAAAATTGTTACCTTAAACGACCCGGATTATCCTGTTTTATTAAAAGAGATCCCTGATCCGCCTCCATATCTTACTTATATTGGAGTCCTTGATAATTCACTCCCATGTCTGTCCATTGTAGGATCCAGAAATGCTACTTCTTATGGTTTATCTGCCGGAGAAAGACTTGGATATAATCTTTCAAAACAAGGATTTCAGATTGTAAGCGGCATGGCAAGAGGTATTGATACAGCAGCTCACAAAGGTGCCCTGAATGCAAAAGGCAGAACCCTTGCAATCTTGGGTTCAGGACTCAATAAAATATATCCTTATGAAAATAAATTTCTTTATAAAACAATAAGCATGCATGGGGCAGTTATTTCTGAGTTTGATGTTAATCAATTCCCTGATGGTAAAAATTTTCCAATAAGAAACAGGATCATTGCAGGAATGTCTGCCGGAACATGTGTGGTTGAGGCTGCCAAAAGGAGTGGATCTCTTATTACAGCAAGGCTTGCAGCAGAGTATGGGCGTGAAGTGTATGCAGTGCCGGGAAGCATAGATTCGCAAAAAAGCCATGGAACCCATCACCTTTTAAAGCAAGGTGCCAAGCTTGTTGAAAATGATAATGATATTATAGATGAACTCAGCCAGTTTATTCACAAAAGCAATAATCCGGTTTCAGAAAATAAAAAAAAACCTCGGGCAAGTAAAAAACAATATAATAAAATTGACAATGATATATTGAACCTGCTTGACCCCTACCCCATACATATTGATTTGCTTGCAAAAAAATCAGGTCTTGAAACTAAAATTCTTCTACCTGTCTTACTCAATTTAGAATTAACCGGTGCAATTAAACAATCAAATGGCAAATATTTTTCAAAAATAGAGGAGTAAAAGTGGCAAAACCATTACTTATTGTTGAATCCCCAACCAAAATTAAAACTTTACAGAAATATATTGGTAAATCTTTTAAAATAGCTGCGACTGTAGGTCATATCAGAGATTTACCCCCAAAAGAACTTGGTGTTGATGTTGAGAATGATTTCAAAGGTAAATATGTTAATATCAAAGACAAATCCAAAGTTATTAAAAATTTAAAAAAAGAAGCTAATAACTCGACAGAAATATATCTTGCTCCTGACCCTGATAGAGAAGGAGAAGCAATTGCTTTTCATACTGCCCATATCTTAAAAAAAAAGAATAGAAAATTTTATAGAATTCTTTTTCATGAATTAACCAAAAAAGGAATTACCCAGGCACTTAAAAAACCATTAGAACTCAATGAATATAGATTTGAATCACAAAAAACAAGACGAAAGTTAGATAGACTTGTAGGGTATCAATTAAGCCCTCTTCTCTGGAAAAAAGTACAACGAGGGCTTAGTGCCGGCAGAGTTCAATCAGTTGCCGTTAAAATTATTATTGACAGAGAACGGGAAATTCGAGCATTCATACCTGAAGAATACTGGACAATCCTCGTAGATTTAAAAGCTGATAACCCACCGATTTTTAATGCCTCACTGACAAAAATCAATGGTAAAAAAGCCCAAATAACCAATGAAGAAATGGCTCTGAAAATCACTAAGGATTTAAAGACTCTTCCCTATATTATTGACGATATAAAAAAGAAACAAATCAAACGCAACCCTCTTCCACCTTTTATTACAAGTAAATTGCAACAGGATGCAATAAATCGTTTAAGATTCTCAGCAAAAAAAACAATGATTGTTGCCCAGCAATTATATGAAGGTATTGAAATTGGAACAAATGGTCCTGAAGGTCTCATAACTTATATGCGTACAGATTCAACCAGGATTGCATCTGATGCAGCTTTTGAAGCTTTAAACTTTATTGAGAATAAATTTGGAAAAGAGTATTCTCTTGCAAAACCACGATTCTTTAAAAACAAAAAAAATGCTCAGGATGCCCATGAAGCCATAAGACCAACTTCAGTCTTAAATACACCCGGGAAAATACAAAAATACCTGAGCAATGATCAATTCAAACTTTATGATCTAATTTGGAAACGATTTGTTGCATCCCAGATGGCCCAGGCAAAGATTGATCAAAAAACCATTATAATCAAAGCAGGAAAAGAGTATCAACTAAGCGTTGGAGGCAGCACTGTCGCATTCCAGGGATTTATGAAAGTTTATGCCACAAATGATAAAAAATCTGAAAAAAACAAACAGGAACTCCCAACACTTGAAAAAGGTGCCGAGCTTATAATGAAAAAAGTTAATCCTAAGCAGCATTTTACAAAGCCTCCTGCAAGATTTTCCGAAGCTTCTCTTGTAAAAGAGCTTGAAGACAATGGTATTGGTCGACCTAGTACATATGCAGCAATACTATCAACCATAAGAGACAAAGGATATGTAAACCTCACAAACAGATATTTTATTCCAAGCGAGTTAGGCTTTATTGTTAACGATCTTCTTGTTGGTTCTTTTCCTGAAATTCTCACCACTCAATTTACAGCAAATTTGGAAAACAATCTTGACAGCATTGAAATCGGTAAAAAGAATTCTTTAGAAGTATTAAAAGAATTTTATGGTCCCTTTAAAAAGAAACTTGACCTTGCCGAAGATAATATGCTCAATGTCAAAGGTGTCGGGGTCAAAACCGATCTTAAATGTCCCCAATGCGGTAAGCAGCTAACCCTGAAAATTGGAAAAAACGGACATTTTATTGCCTGTTCAGGATATCCTGAATGTTCATTTACAAGCAACTATGAACGAGATGAAAAAGGCAATATTGAAATTATTAAGAAAAATATTGATAATACCAAGGTCAAAGAATGTGAAAAATGCGGCAAGGATATGGTTATCAAAGAAGGTGTATATGGACCATTCCTCGCCTGTACAGGATATCCTGAATGCAAACACACAGAATCCATTAACGGCAATTCCAATGGTAAAAAAATTGGTATGAAATGTCCTGTCAAAGGGTGCTCTGGCTCAATAGTTGAAAAAAAGTCCAAAAGAGGAAAAATCTTTTATGGTTGTAATAAATATCCTGATTGCGACTTTGCAACCTGGGACAAGCCTGTTGAAAAGCATTGCCCCAAATGTGATTCACCCTATCTATTGGAAAAAAAGACAAAACGAGATGGTAAATTTCTAAAATGCCCTGAAAAGGATTGTGATTATAAAGAACTTTTAGATAATTAAAATAGCTTTGCCCCTAAAAGCATTTATTCATTAACTCTTTCAACATATTCTCTGGTACGTGTATCAATCTTTAATTTTTCTCCTTCATTAACAAAAGGAGGTACCTGGATTACAAGTCCTGTCTCCAGAGTTACCGGTTTATAGCTTCCTGTTGCAGTATCTCCCTTTGCCCATGGTTCAGACTTTGTTACAACAAGGTTTACAAAATTGGGCAAAGTAATTTCAATTGCCTGACCATTAAACAGCAGGATATCACAAACAGTGTTTTCAATTAATAAATCAATTGCATCTCCCACTTGATCCTTGGATAAAAACTCTTGTTCATATGTTGAGGTATTCATAAAGCAATAACTCTGGCTGTCAGCATATAAGTATTCCATTGGTTGCTGCTCCAAAGCTGCTTTTGGAAATTTATCACCAGACCTGTATGTTTTTTCAAATTGTGTCCCGGTTATCATGTTTTTAAGTTTACATTTGTACAGGGCCTGACCTTTACCAGGTTTTTTAAACTGAAAGCTCACTACAACATGAGGAGCTCCATCAATTTCAAATTTAAGACCCTTTTTTAAATCACTTGCTTCATACATATATTACTCCTGAATTTAATTATATTCCTTTTTATGTTATATATTATAAAAGATTGTTTAATTAACCATAATTCTATTGTATTAGCAATTATAACATAAAATATCTTGATTTTTTGCTAAGAATATAGGAAAAATTATTTTTTATGAAAAAAACTATTCAAAATAAAATATTCACAGGACATATAATATGATTGTAATTATTGATTTTGGCTCACAATTTAACCAATTAATTGCCCGCAGAGTCAGGGAACATCAAATTTATTGCCAAATCGTTCCATCGGACATTAGTATTGAGGACATCAAAAAGCTTAACCCTCTCGGGATCATTCTGTCAGGAGGTCCTTCAAGTATATACGAGATTGACAGCCCGACCACAGACATAAACATTTTTAATCTTGATATACCAGTCCTTGGGATATGTTATGGTATGCATTTTATGATCAATGCTTTAGGTGGTAAAATCAAACGTGCCCAAAAGCGTGAATACGGGTTTGCACAACTCAATATAGAAAAAAAAGACCCCCTTTTTACAGGACTTGAAAATAGTGTTCAATCATGGATGAGTCATGGTGATTCACCTGAAAAATTACCTGAAGGGTTTACATCCATTGCCTCAACAGATAATACAAAAAATGCTGCCATTGCAAATTTTGATAAAAATTTTTTTGGTCTGCAATTTCACCCTGAGGTTGAACATTCCCATAAGGGCTCAGAAATGATCAAAAACTTTCTTTTTAATGTGTGTAAATGCAAAAAAAACTGGACCATGGATTCTTTTGCTGACAAGACCATAAAACAGATTAAAGAAAAAGTAAAAGACAATAAGGTTATAATGGGACTCTCAGGCGGTGTTGACTCATCTGTTGCTGCAACGCTTATTCACAAGGCAATTGGTAAAAATCTGCATTGTATTTTTGTTGATAACGGGCTTTTAAGAAAAGATGAAAGATTAGATCTTGAAAAAAACCTTAAATCTAATCTTGACATGAATATAAAATTTGTTGATGCAAAGAAAAAATTTCTTTCAGCTCTTAATGGTGTTTCAAACCCTGAAAAAAAACGAAAAATAATTGGTAATCTTTTTATTGAAGTTTTTGAATCAGAGGCAAAAAAAATAGATAATGCCAATTTTTTAGGTCAGGGAACTTTATACCCTGATATTATCGAATCCAAATCTGCATTTGGAGGTCCAACATCAATTATTAAATCCCATCACAATGTTGGAGGTCTCCCTGAAAAAATGAAATTGGATCTTATTGAACCTCTTGAGTTATTATTCAAAGATGAGGTTAGAAAATTAGGCTTAAGCCTTGGATTAAGTGAAGATCTGGTTTTCAGGCAACCATTCCCGGGACCGGGACTTGCCATAAGAATCATGGGTGAAATCACTGATAAAAGGCTTTCCATTTTACGAGATGCTGATTTCATTGTTTTAGAAGAAATTAAAAATGGCGGATTATATAGAGAGCTCTGGCAGTCTTTTGCAGTTTTATTACCCATAAAAAGCGTTGGAGTGATGGGAGATAAACGTACCTATGATAATTGTATTGCAATCAGGGCAGTAAATAGTAACGATGCAATGACTGCAGACTGGGCAAAATTGCCCCATGACCTTCTTGGCAGAATTTCCAATAGAATAATTAATGAAGTCGATCATGTTAACAGAGTTGTATTTGATATTACTTCAAAACCTCCCGGTACAATTGAATGGGAATAATATAAGGATAACCAGTATGAAAGAATTAAAAATTGACGGGTTTGATCATTTAGATGATAAAGCTTTTGCAGCTTCACCCCATCAAGAAGAAATAAATACATTAAAAATCGACAAACTCAGCAATAGAGTGACAATTATATCTATAATAATCCCATGTATAATTGGTGCTATAATAATTTTTGGCTATCTTGGCATGCAGGAGACAGTAATTGATGTCAACAATCAAAAACAAAATAAAATTATAGAGATCACCGATCAATTTGCAGAGAAAACCAATGCTCTTGATGTTAAATTTACAAAAATCAAGACCCTGCTTGACAAATCATTGCCCAAAATTACAAAACAGATTAAACAGCTTGATGCAAGCATAGCCATGCTATCATCAAAAAAAGTTGACAAAACAAAATTTGATAATGATCTAAAAAAAATCAATAAAATCAATTTGCAATATAAAGACCTCGCAAACCAGATAAAAAAAATTAATAATAGTAATAATACTTTAATTGCTGACTTAAAAACCAAACTATATGCAGATATTGCAAAAACAAATACAAAATTAGACAAAGCAACTAAGATGATGGATGAATATGAAACTCTGATTGCCACAACCTCAAAAAATTTAAGTATATTAGAAAAAAGATATGATGAATTCAATAAAGGATCTATTAATAAATCACAGCTAAACTCAGAACTTGTTAAAATCAACAAAGCTTTTGCATCAAGGCTTAAAAACCTTGAAAATAAACTTTTAAAAAAAATCAATTCATCGGTAAAAACTGCAGTAAAATCTCATAAATCAAATAAACCTTCGAATGAACAACCAATTGAGGAAGAAATTATCCTAGAATAAGCTATTGCCCATCCCCCAACATAATTTAGCGTTAAAAGTTCAGCCAGGATTTTGGGTTTATTTACTATGATTCAATATGCTGTCGACCCGCTTCAAAAGGCTTAAAATAAATTTCCTGAATTATTCAGGACAACCTCAATACTCAGATTAATCATATATAAATTTTTCAAACCTTTTCAGCAATTCTCGGTCAAAAAATATTAACAGAGCAGATACATATAATAACCAAAAAGGCAAAATTATATGTAAATATTTTGAATAAATTACACTTATTAATCTTAAAAATGATTTTTGACCGAGAATTGCTAAACAATAATCATTCTTTGTGTTGAAGAACACATCTTGACACTATATTATTAATTTGTTACCATGTTACCAAAATAACATAAAAACGAGTAACAAAGGAGAGTGATATTGAAAAAAAGTAACAGAAATTTAAACCTTTTGCTGGCTGGGCAATTTGTTTCCCAGGTTGGAGACAAGTTTTATATGCTTGCCTTGTCATTTATGGTAC
>CAZTEM010000041.1:0-26452 GCA_964612755.1 uncultured Desulfobacterales bacterium
GATAAAATTACCTGACCATATGGCAGTAGCAGCAATAGCAAACAAATATCCTGCACAAGTTGAATAGGTTTTCAAAGCATCAGCCATTTTTACTCCTGATTTTTGGTTAGAGTCAAATATACTTGATCTGATTTTAAAAGGGAAGATATATATTATGCGGCAGGTATTTTAATAATAAATATAGTTCCTTTTCCAGGTGTTGATTCTACACTGAGCTTGCCTTTATGGTTTTCAGTAATAATAAAATATGAAACAGATAGACCAAGTCCTGTCCCTTGTCCCACAGGCTTGGTTGTGTAGAAGGGCTCAAAAATCCTTTTGCGTTGATCTTTACTTATACCCGGTCCATTATCTTCAATTTCTATCTGAACATATTCATTGACTTCTTTTATTCTAAAAATAAATTGCGGAGGCTTGTCTTTATTAGTTGCCATTGCATGGGCACCATTTTGAAGAATATTAAAAAAAACCTGCTGAATCTTAGTTTTCTCACACATAACAGGTTGAAGATTGTCAGCATATACCCGTTTAATAATTATCTTTTTAAAATCAAATTGTTTATTTAAGTCATACTCTGTGCTTGCAAGGTTCCATGTTTCATCCAAGATTTTTCCGATATCATAGAGTGATACATCGCCTTTGCCCATACGGGAAAAATCAAGCATATCCCTCACAATAGTTGCGGCTCTGCCACCTGCCATGGCAATATTATCAAGCAGATTAGGTATTTCTCTGATCTCACAATATTTTCGAATAAGATCCATATCAATACCTAAAGATTCCACGGTTTTTTTATTTGGCGGCAGGTCTTTTTGAAGACGATTTTTAATAACTGAAGTATTTTGCAATATCCCTGCCAGAGGATTATTAATTTCATGCGCCATACCAGCAGCAAGACCTCCCACAGAAACCATTTTCTCAGATTGGATAATCATCTCTTCCATGCGTACATGTTCGGTCATATCATCAATACGCAATATTGCTTCCTCAAAATCACACATCATGCCTTTTAAAGGGTATATAATAATATCTAAATAATGCTTGTCATTGTCAATAACAGCAGATATTTTTGTCTTCTGCTTTGTTACCCGATTATTAATTGCTTCTTCAATATAATTTATGGGCAGAGTTCCCATCCATGGCAAAACATCCTTATAAAATTTTGTTTTGGCTTGTTTAGCACTTATACCAGTTATCTCTTCTGTTTTTTTATTCCATTGGGTAATAATCCCCCGGACATTGACTCCAACAAGAATAGAAGGCATGGAATCAATTATACTTTCCAAATACGATCTTACTTTAGTCACCTCCTGTTCTTTATGAATAAGCTCCATATTCCTTGATTCAAGGCGGCTATAAGATAATTCCAATTCCTTTGACATTTTATTAAAAGTTTTACCCAAATCACCTATTTCATCCTTTTCCACCACAGCAATCTGGCTCCCCATTTCATTTGATCGGATCTGGTTCATGGCATCTCTTAGATGTGTGATGGGCATGATAATCAACTTGGATAGAAAAAAATTTAATACCAGCATCAGGATTAAAAAAATCAACAAAAGAATACTTGCAAAAATAAAATATGAATTTTTCTGCTCTTTTTTTATTTGGTCAAGGGAAAACCAAAGTTGAATAAAACCTAATTTTTCCTTCATGACCATAATTTTCCCAATATAATGAAGTACGTCCTTTCCTTGAATATTGATCTTCTTTATCTCGGTTTTATTCCCGATCATATTCATCTCATGTTTTGTCATATTTGCAGTGTATGGAATATCTCCCTGGGATGCGAGCAATTTACCATTTTTATCAAACACTCCTATTTTATACACGCCTTGCACTTCAAGCATTCTTTTAATTCTAATATTAATGGAATAAATACTATTATCAAAAATTTCATTGGCAAGCGCCTCAATATCTCGTTCCACCATTGTTTTCAGAACAAGTTCCATTCTTTTTTGTGATAATAAAAACTGCTCCTGCTGAAAGGGAAATAAAATTGTTAAAAAAACAATAGTGATAACTATGAATGCCATCAAAAGTCCAAAATTGATTTTTAATTTTAAAGATATTTTCATAAATTGTCTTAGACTGCTAAGGGGCTATGGTTTTCTGGAATACGGTCTGCCCATTCTCAAATTTCATAATTACACCTGCTTTATTTACAGGATCACCGTTTTTATTAAAGCTTATTGTCCCTGTCACACCGGGAAAGTCCTTTGTTATAGAAAGATAATTCCTTATCTCTTCTCTATTTGTTGTACCTGCTTCTTTTATTGCATGGACCAAGACATAAATGGCATCATAAGTTAATGCTCTTAAAGAGCCATCCAGTTTTCCACCTTGTGCTAACCAGTTTTTTACAAACTCACGATTTTTTTCAGAATCAATATCTTTATGCCATTGGGCAACATAGAAACTCCCATCAATTGAATTCCCCCCATATTTATACATTTTTTTAACCCAGCCGTCAGCACCTATAAAAATTTCCTTCATGCCCATTTCGCGTGCCTGTTTAATTATATACGCCGATTCTCTAAAATGCCCCGGTATAAATATAATATCCGGGTTAAGGTGTTGAATTTCCATCAAAGAAATCATGAAATTGGTCATACCCTTTTGATAAAATTTCTGACAAAGAGTGTGCCCTTTTTGAGAAAACCGTTCAATAAAAATTTTAGCCAGCCCTAAACTATATTTACTGCTGGAATCTGTGAAAACTGCTGCTGTTTCTGCTTTTAAATCTTTTTGAGCAAAGTCGGCAGCTATTCTGCCCTGGAATGTATCAACATAACATACCCGGAAAATATAATTTCCTGTAAAAGACACTGCAACATTGGTTGCACTTGGTGTAATCATAGGAATCTTTGCATTTTGCAGCACCTTTGCAATAGCAAGAGAATAAGAGCTGAATGCACAGCCTATTACCCCTGTCACACCATCTTTTACTGCTTTTTCACCAGCAAATTTTGAACCTATGGGAGTGCTTTGATTATCATATTCCACCAAAATAATTTGTTTTCCTATAACCCCGCCCTTTTTATTAATCTCATCTATTGCAAATTTTGCTGCCTCAAACCCGGAAGAAGTCACGACAGAAGCATTTCCTGTTTTAGCAAAAATAGCCCCGATTTTTATTGTCCCCTCAAAGCTAAACGCAAAAACACTAAAGTAAAAAAACACTAAAAAGACAAAGGTCAAAATAAAAAAATTTTTCCCCATATTCCCTCTTTTCTACTATTGCATAAAAATCTTATATTTTTATCTGTCATTGAAAACAAAAAATATATGTATATTTGATTTATTCCTTATTTGATTATATAAACATATTTAAACATAAAGCTCAATAATAGACATAAAATTCTATGGTATCAAATGATGACCAGAAAATAGCAAATAGACAATTGACAGCCGGGGAAGATTATTTTTCTGCACTTACAAGAAACCAGGCAGATATTGTTCTCCTTGTTCTTGAGTCCCAGGGGATGCAACCTGATTATATTAATAATAATAACAAATATGATATTATTGTCCGGGATACAGAGGAAAAAGCCTCAATCAAAATTCTTGAACAATATTTTTCAGAAAACCTTAATAGCAGCCAAAAGACCTTAATCACACCCCTTTCATGGAAATCACCTGCAATATTTATCATCATGGCAATGCTTGGGCTTATACATTTTTATATCTGGCATCAGGGCATCCAATGGGAAATAATAAAAGAATTTGGTTCTTCTGCATTGTATATTATTCAGGGTGAATATTACAGAGCTGTTACTGCTCTTTTTCTCCATTCTGACATTGAACATCTTACAGGCAATCTTCTTGGCTTATTTGTATTTGGGACAGGAGTATTCAGTCTTACAGGATATGGCAAAGGAAGTCTGATGCTTCTTTTATCAGGATTTTCTGGTAATATTACCACTGCATATTTTAAAAGGACACTATATTTTTCCATTGGAGCTTCAACCACTATATTAGGAGCTGCCGGCATTTTAACAGCCCTTGAAATAGCAAGACAAAAAAAAACATCAGTGTCAGGCATACGTTTATTTGCTCCTTTTGCAGCAGGAATGGCTCTATTGGGCTTTCTCAGCAATGGGAAGAACACTGATATTTCAGCACATTTATTTGGTTTTCTATGGGGTTTTTTAATTGGAGGAATCTATATTGTTCTGTTTAATGAAAAACAAAACACCAAATCAGAAAACATTCTATATTCAATTATTTCCATAATAATTGTATTTGGTGCATTCATGAAAAAATTTTAGACATTAACCTGTCCTGAAAAAACAAAGGCAGCAGGTCCTGTTTTATATACATGATTATTATTCTGATCCCATTTAATTTCAAGGTCTCCGCCTTCAAGATGAATCAGAGCTTTATTTAAACATTTTTTATTTAAAACACCTGCCACAAGAGCTCCGCAAGCACCAGTGCCACATGCCAGGGTCTGCCCTGCTCCCCTTTCCCATACCTTCATTATAAGTTCGTCTTGTTTTACAACTTCGATAAACTCTACATTGGTCTTTTCAGGAAACCTTTCATGGTTTTCAATTTTCCGCCCTAATTTTTCTACATCTATTGTTGCTATATCGTCTACGAATACAACCGCATGGGGATTCCCCATGGAGACAATAGTTGCTTCAATTTCCTGATTAAGATCATCAAAAAAAAACTTTTCGCCTATTGCCTTTTGATTTTCTGTGATAAAAGGAATTTCCAGAGGAGTTAGAACAGGCTCTCCCATATCTACTTTTATTGATATAACATTGTCATTATCATCTGTAATAACAGTCGGAATAATGGTACCTGCCTTTGTTTCAACTTTAAACTGCTTTTTAGAAATTATCTTATTTTCATATAAATATTTAGCAAAACATCTCATACCATTGCCGCACATCTGGGGTTGGGTGCCATCGGAATTATATATTGTAAATTTAAAATCATCTAATCTGGAATTATTGATGATGATCATGCCATCTGCTCCTATCCCAAAATGCCTTGAACATAGATCTTTAGCAAGTTGCGAAAAATTTATTTTATTTCCTATAATTTCTTCTCTGTCATCTATAAAAACAAAATCATTGCCAATACCATGCATTTTAGTAAAATTAATTTCCATGTCAAGCTCCCTGACTCAAGGCTTTAAAGATATCATCAGCAAGTACTTTAACCTGCCATTTTCTTATGGGTTCAATTTTTTCAAGTTCGTATTTATCCAGAGGATTTTCAACAGCAAGCTTGGTAATTAACGCATTATTAATTAAAAACCCCTGTTCAAGCATCATTCCTTCACTTTTTTTCTCACGCATTTGTTTTAATAATTTCACCCTTTTCTGTTCAATCTTATTTAATCGCAAAGATCTTGTTTTAGGGTAAACCGGCAAATCTCCTTCTTTAATTTTTAAAGCTTTATTAACAGCATTGATACATTCTTTTCCATACAAATTTAACTGCCTTGAGGTTAATATTCCTGTTTTTTGTAATTTGATCAAGTTTGCAGGTTTATTAAGAGCAATCTGTGAAATTTCGCCTGCGCCTAACACCTTAAACAATGGCAAATCTTTTCTTTCAGCATTTTCCATGCGCATTAAAAGAAGGCTCTCGAGAACAGCAAGGGTTTTTCTATCCATTCTGCCTGCCCCTTTAAATTTCAAAAACTTATAATTATCTGTATTATCTGTATATTTTACCTCGGTTTGCTTTAAGAACTCTTCTTTTGCCCATTCAAGGCGCTGCATTTCTTTAAGTTTTTCTTCTAATATACCTTTAAGTTCAATAAGATATAAAACATCAACAATGCTGTATGAAATCATTTCATCGGGCAGGGGTCGGACAGACCAGTCCTTTTTCTGAAATTTCTTATCCTGGAAAACATTGAAATATTTTTTCAACAAAGCTGCAAGCCCTCTTTCTTTGATCCCCAGAAACCTGCATGCAATTTCAGTATCAAAAAGATTATTAATCTGAATCTTATATTCTCTGTCAAGACTGCGGATATCAAAATCAGATCCATGGAAAACCTTTTCTATTTTTTCATCTTCCATGAGAATTTTAAATTTTGAAAAATCATCAATTTTTAAAGGATCAAGAACGCATGCGGTTTTCCTGCCTGCAATCTGTATAAGGCATACTTTTTCTTTAAAATGATGCATGGAATCAGCCTCAAGATCAACAGCAATAATTTTCTCACATTGCAGTGTTTCATAAAATTTTTTAAAATCTTTATCAGAATCAATATATTTGTATTCTTTATTCATTTTCTCCTTGATTACTTTCTATACTTCCCTTAGAATTATCTTTTTATAATTTTTAAATAATTTACGGACACATAAAAATGATTAACATAACACTTCCTGACAAGACTATAAAGTCCTTTGAAAATAATCCATCGGGCATGGATGTTGCAAAAACTATTTCCGAGGGTTTTGCAAGAAACTGTGTAGCAATGGAATTAGATGGTAATTTAATGGATTTAAGCATTAAAATCAAAAATGATTCCAAAATCAAATTCATTACCACAAAAGATGAACAAGGACTTGAAATCCTCCGTCACAGTTCTGCCCATGTTATGGCAGAAGCTGTACAGAATATTTATAAAGGTGCTCTTTTAACCATTGGACCTGTTATAGAAGACGGTTTCTACTATGACATAGATATGCCTCCAATATCTGAAGACGATTTTGCTGCCATTGAAACTGAAATGAAAACCATAATCAAAGCAAAAAAAACCTTTGAACGTATTGTGGTATCAAAACAGGAAGCATTAGATCTTTTTAAGGATAACCCCTATAAACTTGAAATCATAAACGAACTTGAAGATGAGGAAATATCTCTTTACAAGCAGGGCTCATTCATTGACCTGTGCCGAGGTCCACATATTCCCAATACAGGGATGATAAAAGGATTCAGGCTCATGAAAATCTCCGGCGCATATTGGAGAGCTGATCAGGAAAAAGAACAACTGCAAAGACTTTACGGCACTTCTTTTTTTGATAAAAAAGCCTTAAAAAAATATATTAACCTGATTGAAGAAGCAAAAAAAAGAGACCATAGAAAACTCGGGCTTAAACTGGATTTGTTCAGTTTTCATGAAGAAGCTGCTGGCATGGCATTTTTCCATGCAAAGGGCATGGATATATGGAATGAACTTTTAGCCTATTGGCGTGAAGAACATAAAACAGCAGGATATGTTGAAACAAAAACACCTGTAATGCTCAACCGCATGCTGTGGGAACAAAGCGGTCACTGGGAAAATTATCGAGAAAACATGTACACTTCAGTTATTGATGATGAAGAATATGCCATCAAACCAATGAATTGCCCCGGCGGAATGCTGCTTTATAAAACAAAATCATATTCTTACAGAGACCTTCCTGTAAGGGCGGCAGAAGTAGGACTTGTCCACAGACATGAACTCAGTGGAGCATTATCAGGATTATTCAGGGTAAGGGCGTTTCATCAGGATGATGCCCATATTTTCATGACTCCGGATCAGATAGAAGATGAAATATTAGGGGCACTCAAACTTACTGACAGAATTTACAGCAAATTTGGTCTTGGTTTTCATTTAGAACTTTCAACCCGACCTAAAAAATCCATAGGAAGTGATCAGCAATGGGAGCAGGCAACCTCAGGGCTCCAATCTGCCCTGGAAAAATATGGCAAAGAATATGTTATTAATGAAGGGGACGGCGCTTTTTATGGTCCTAAAATAGATTCCCACATAACAGATGCTCTGGGAAGAACATGGCAATGCGGGACTATTCAACTTGACATGTCACTGCCTGAACGTTTTGATTTGTCATACAAAGATAAAGATAATGAAAAACATAGACCTGTAATGATACATAGAACAATTTTTGGTTCCATTGAAAGATTTTTTGGAATTTTAGTAGAACATTTCGCAGGAAAATTCCCTTTGTGGCTCGCACCTGTTCAGGCAATACTTTTACCTGTTAATGACGAACTTTTGCCCCATGCTGAAAAAATCAAAAAAGAATTTGATCTCCATAAAATCAGATGTGACATAGATACCAGCAATGAACGGCTGAAAAAGAAAATCAGGCTTGCTCAGATGAATTATATCCCTTTGATAATTACAATAGGTGAAAAAGAAAAAGAATCAGGCACGCTCTCGGTAAGGACCCTTGATGGGAAAGTCAGAATGGGTGTCAAAATTGATGATTTTTTCAAAAATATTTCTGATAAAATAACACAAAGGAGTCTTGAAAAAGATATTTATTAAAATCATTAAGACATAAGGTTTACAGATATATAAAAAACCATTATAATCAAAAACAGAATAATAAATAATTGGTATCGTATCTATACACAAATTCATTTGCCAACTGTGGTAACATTGGTAACCCTGGCAACCTTGAATAAGGGGGATACATGGATTTTAAAACTCTAGCGTCAAACCTTGGTCTTGATGAAGAAGATTTTGCAGAACTGGTTGAAATCTTTATAGCAACATCTTACAATGATATTGGTAAAATATCATTGGGGCTGGAAAAAAATAACGGTGAGGCTGTTGCACAAGCAGCACATTCCATAAAAGGAGCAGCAGGAAATTTAGGATTTGCAGATCTATCTTCCCTGGCAAAGGATATAGAAATGAGTGCAAAACAAGACGATTTCAATGACCTCACGGGCAAGGCAGACAAGATCAATACAATGCTTAAAACAATCGAAGGTTTCATTAACACTGATTAGAGAAATCTATTATGGATCAAACACAAGTTTTTACAGTACTTGCAGTTGATGACAATCTTTTAAATCTAAAGCTCATTGAGAAATCCCTTGAAAAAGAGGGCTATAGGGTAATAGGTGCAATTAATGGACCCAAAGCAAGGCAGCTTGCCGCAAAAGAAAAACCAGACCTTATTCTGCTTGATGTTCAAATGCCTGGAGAAGATGGCTTTGAAGTAATAAATCATCTCAAAGATAACGCTGCAACCAGTACTATTCCGGTAATTTTTCTATCAGGAGTAATAGATGTTGAATCCAAACTTAAAGGATTCAAACTTGGTGCAGTTGATTATATCACAAAACCATTCCACCCCCTTGAAGTACTTGCCAGAGTGAGGATTCATCTCAAATTATCCATTGCAACCAATTCTCTTATTTTGGATCAGGCTCAAAAATTAAATCAAGTAACTGAAGCCCAGACATCCATGATGCCTATACCGGAAGACTTCCCTGACGCTAATTTCAGCATCTATTATAAAGCCATGCAGGAAGCAGGTGGAGATTTTTATGATATCCTGGAAATATCGAATAATATTACAGGCTATTTTCTTGCAGATTCTTCAGGTCATGATATTGAAACAAGTTATATGACAGCATCTACAAAAGCTCTTCTTGCTCAAAACTGCAGCCCTATTTACTCTCCTGCAGAAAGTATGAAAATGATTAATGATGTCCTTGTAGAGATTCTTCCTGAAGGGAAATATCTTACAGCAACATACATCCATATAAACAGAACAACAAAAAAAATGATTCTTATTAATGCAGGTCACCCCCCTGTTGTCCATATTCCTTTTGAAGGAGAAGCTTACCTCATTGAATCACAAGGAGATATCTTAGGCATGTTTAAAGATGCACAATTTGGCAGACAAGATATTGAGATTGCAGAAAAAGACAAACTAATTGTTTTTTCAGATGGACTGGTTGAATCAGCATCAGGGAAAACCACATGGGCGACCGGCACAAAAAGTCTTTTACCTGAATTTAAAAAGATGAAAGACATTCCCTACCAGGATATACCTGAAACTCTTATACAAAAACTTTTCCCCAAAGATATAATCATGGAAGATGATATTGCTGTTTTATGTATTGAGATCTAAAAAACCGGGCATATAGCTAACCAATCATTTAAGTTAACCTCATCAATTAGTTTACGTTTCATATGTAGTAAACTTAACGTAAACTATCTCCCATTATAAAACTCAAATTTAATTTTAAAATAAAATTTATTCAATTATTCCAGATAATTAAAATTAAAATAAAATTATTTTAATCTCCTGGCACACTAGCTGCAAAATAAAAGATCAAGTTGATAAATTATTATCAACATTAATAATAACTTTTAAAGGAGATTTTAAAAATGAAAAAACTAACAACTATTTTAACTCTTGGATTATCTATTATGTTTATTATTCCTGCTTTTGCATGGGCAAGCACCCACGCCAGGATCACAGGAACAATTCAGGGAGCAAGTTATGTAATCAATCATACTGTCCAGCCTCTGAATAATACTGATCCAAATGCAATACTTGAAAGAGATTTTGTACTGCAATGCGATGACGGCAGTTATTATTTTCTGCCCAACCTTGACAGAACATTGAAAACTCAATTGATCAACCAGCAGGTAGTAATAGCAGGGGACATCACTGGAACACAGATTATTGTTCATAAAGTTTATAAAGACAAAGCAGACCACAATCACCTATTCTATGACTGGGATAAAGATATGGCTGAAAGATACATGATGAGATAATACTGCAGTAAAACTTAACAATTAAAGAAGCAGGGTGATACATCCCCATCGCCCTGCTCTTTTTTTTTGCAAAAGATCTTCATAATAATTAAATGAGAAAAGGGGGAAGGAAAACATGTATCATAAAACCAGAAAGCAAAAATCACTTAAAAAAATTTTAGTGCTTGCACTTTGTTTTATTGCCATATCAGGTACAAATATTGTAAATGCTGATGATAAAAAAATAACATTTCATCAGGCCTTAGAACAGGTTTACAAAAATAATGGGACATTAAAAGCTTCAAAAGCCATTGTTGAAAAAACAAAATACATGGAAAAAGCAGCCCAAGGGCTTTATTATCCAAAAATCTGGATGGATGGAAAATACACCCATATCAATGACGAAATAGTGATTGATCTTAACGGCATCCGATCAGTAATGGGTAAGCTTCATGGAGTACCACCGCAAATATTACCCTCTTTTACAACAAAGGTACAAAAAAAAGCATTTTCAAATGCAAACATCAATTTTTCATGGATGATTTTTACGGGCGGTAAAATCACAGCTGCCAATAAAGCTGCAGGCGCCCGTGTTACAGGGGAACAAGAACAATATTTTCATAATAAATCCATGCTGACCACAGAACTTGCAAAAAGGTATTATGGTTATCTTGTTGCAATGGATGCTGTTAAAGTTTACAAGCTTATGACTGATGCCATTGACCAACACCTGAGCCAGACAAAGGAACTTGAAAAATATGGGATTATCGCACGTTCTGAAAAAATCCATGCTGAAGCTGCCCTTGCTGAAGCTTTACGAAAATATAAAAAATCCATCCGCAAGGTTAAAATAGCCAGGGCAGGCTTAAACAATATATTGTCATCAAAAACCGACATAGATCCTGTTTCACCACTTTTCTTAACAAAAAAAATAGACAGACTTACAAATTATATTAAAAGTGCCAGGTTAAACAACCACATTCTAAAGGGCTTAGCCGCAAAAGAAGAGCTTGCGATCCAGGGATATAAAGCCGAACTCGGCGCCCAGATGCCAGATATCTATTGCTTTGGAAAATATGAACTATATAAAAAAAATTTAACATTACTCGATCCTGAATGGGCTGTAGGGATAGGAGTTAGTTTCCCTCTTTTTGAAGGGTTTTCAAAAACCAATAAAATTATGGCGGCAAAAAAGCAAAAACAGGCAATAACCTTTTTCAAACAAAAAGCAGTACAAGATATTTGCACCCTTGTAGAAAAAAAATATAACGAACTCATGATGGAAATAGAACAATTTGAAGCCTTAAATACTTCATTAAAATTTGCCAATGAAAATCTCAGAGTAAATAAACTGGCATACAAGTCAGGCATAAAAACCTCACTTGATGTTGTTGATGCACAACTTGCAGTTTCCCAAATAAAAATAGAAAGATTAAATACCATGTATAAGTTCGATATATCCTTAGCTGAGCTCCTTGAGGTATGCGGAGCAAGCCGGCAATATGAAAAATATCAAAACTATAATGATGTGGAGGTAAAATTTTGAAAAAAATTTCAAATAAGGTCTTATTATCAATTTTCCTAGTATTAATAATTGGGGCATATACCATTGCAGGGTATTTCCTTATCTCTCCTGAACCCTTGATTATCCAGGGAGAAGTGGAAGCTTCCCAGGTACGGGTTGCAACAAAAATACCAGGAAGAATCAATCGCCTTTATATTAAAGAAGGAGAAAAAATCAAAAAAGGACAAATCCTTGCACAAATTAAAAGCCCTGAAATAAACGCCAAATTAAATCAGGCAGAAGCTGCAAAAAAAGCAGCCTATGCTCAAAAAAACAAAGCAGATAATGGCGCTCGCTTTGAAAAAATAATTGGTGCCAAAAGCATATGGCTCAAGGCAAAAGCAGGTGAAAATTTAGCAAAAAAAACCTATGGGAGAATGAAAAGCCTTTATCAGGCAGGAGTCATACCAGCCCAGAAAATGGATCAGGCAAAAGCTCAATATATTGCTGCCAAAAGCACATCCAATGCAGCAAAAGCAGCCTATGACATGGCAGTTAATGGAGCAAGGCAGGAAGATAAAATCATTGCCAGCGAACTCTTAAATAGAGCAGAGGGTAAAGTTGCAGAAGTTAAAGCATACTTAAAGGAAACAAAAATCACAGCACCCATTAACGGAGAAATCACAAGCATAATACCAAAAGTTGGTGAATTGGTCACCCCGGGATTCCCCATAATAAATATTGTGGATCTCAATGATGTCTGGGTAACCTTTAATATACGTGAAGATATTTTATCGGAAATTAAAATGGGCAGCATTATTAATGCAAAATTTCCTGCCCTGAATAACAGGGAAATCAAATTAAAAATCAATTATATAAAAGCATTGGGACAATATGCTACATGGCAGGCTACAAAGGCGTCAGGCGACTTTGACCTTAAAACGTTTGAGATAAGAGCAATCCCCCTTAAAAAAGTTAAGGGACTTTATCCGGGAATGAGTGCCATAATAGCCTGGTCATCTAAATCAAAGCTAAAATCATTCTAGGACATTGATCATGTTTAAAAAAAATTACCAAGAGCCTATTGCCAGGGGCAAAATCATATCCGGATTTAAACAAGTTTTTACACGGGAAATAAACAGAATAATATCACGACCTGTATACAGGGTCATTACTATTATTTTACCTTTTTTCTCCTTTTTAATATTCTGGTTAATTTTCAGTTCCGGTGTTCCTCGGAACATACCTGTTTCTGTTTACGATGGTGATAATTCACAGACTTCAAGGAAAATCATCAGAATGCTGGATGCTACCGCGCTTTTACAAGTCACCCAGAGACCTTTAAACATTGAACAGGGAAAAAAATTCATACATAATGGGCAAAGCAATGCCCTTATTATATTACCCAAAAACCTTGAAAAAGATATTTTAGGTGGAAGCTCTCCCTGTATTACAAATTTTTATAATAACAAAAATCTCTTAATTGGAAGTCTTATAAACAGAGATGTAACAAGATTAGTAAAAACCGTTTCAAAAAGTATTGACTTATCCATAAGGCAAAAAAACAATGAAATGACAAACGCTGCCATGGCACATATTGCACCTATTATCATAAAAAAGCATATTTTGTTCAACCCCTGCTTAAACTATTTTTACTATCTCACAGGTACAATTCAACCGGCAATGCTTCAGATATTTATAATTATCATGACAATATTTGCCTTTGGTATAGAACTAAAACAAGGAACAGCTCAAGAATTATTTGAAAAAAGCGAAAATAATATTATTGCTCTATACCTTGGCAAACTTCTACCCTATTTTCTTATTTATACCCTGCTTGGGCTTTTTATGAATATCTATCTTTTTAGAGTCCCGGGGTTTCCCTTGCGGGGCAGTCTTACAGCCATCACGATATCCACAATCTTATTTGTTCTTGCCTACCAGTCCCTGGGGGTTTTAATAATAAGTATGACTTGCAATCTAAGACTTGCATTAAGCATTGCAGGATTCTATTCAACAACTGCTTTTGCCTTTGCCGGCGTGACTTTTCCCCTTACAGGCATGCCCATGGCAGCAAAAATATGGAGCCATATTCTTCCACTTACATATTATATTAAAATTTTCATTGCTCAGTCAATCAAAGGAGCGCCCATATCTGTTTCCATACCTGATATGTGTTATATTTCTTTTTTTATTTTTGCAGGACTGTGCCTGTCATATTTCAGAATGGAAAAAATCTTAACCAATGAAAAATACTGGGGGAGATTATGAAAAATTTTTTCCATGTTTTAAAAAATGAATATATCAATATTTTTCATGATGCCGGCACTCTGCTTATATTTTTTGGAGCTTTTATAATCTATCCGTTATTTTATCCCGCTCCATATGCAAATGAAGTATTAAAAAATGTCCCGGTTGCTGTTGTTGACATGAATCATTCCCAGCTCAGCCATAAACTTACAAGGATGATTGATGCAAACCAGTCAATCCGGATAACGGCAAACTTGCCTGCACTGAATCAAGCAAAGGTTTTACTTAAAAAAGGAGATATCAGCGGGATTATTTTTATACCGGACAATTTTGAGACACTGATTCTACAGGGGAATCAAACCTCTATTTCAGTATATTCCGATGCAAGTTTATTTTTAAAATACAAACAGGTATTATCAGGCATATATCAATCTGCAGGCACCTTATCAGCCCAAATTGAGATTAAACGCATGCTTTATCATGGAGTCATGATGGAACAGGCATGTAGTTTAAGAGACCCTTTATCACTCATCTCAATACCAATGTTCAATCCAATGGGAGGTTATGCAAGCTATCTTATACCAGCGGTTTTCATCTTATTATTGCAACAGACTCTGCTGGTTGGTATTGGTCTGTTATCAGGTACTGAAAAAGAAAATAAAACAAATGAAAATTCAAAATACCAGGATCTCAGTATTATATCCATTATTTCAGGCAAAGCTTGTGCTTATTTTTCCATATATATGATTCATATTGCATACTTATTCGGCATATTATTCAAATTTTATCATTTCCCGCTAAACGCAACGCCTTTGAGTCTTATCTTGTTCCTTATACCATATCTTTTTGCATGTATTTTCCTTGGTCAGGCAATTTCATACTTTTTTAAAACCAGAGAAATGTCCATGGTTATATTATTATTTTCATCCATGCCTGCAATCTTTCTTTCCGGGTTTGCATGGCCGAAATTTTCCATGCCTGCATGGTTGAACCATATAGCAATATTGCTTCCTTCTACCTGCGGTATTGAAGGATTTTTAAAAATCAGCCAGACAGGAGCCTCATTAAAAGACATTGGGTATGACTGGATGGTTTTGATTATATTGACAATAATTTATTTTATTTTAGCTGTTATTGCCATGAAAAACCAGTATAGAACTACCAGCAATTCTCAGTCAACAATATGAATCAAGCAGGTATATAGCAGAACCCTGACCAAAAAATCTTACCTGTATATGGACCAGGAGCAAAATCCCCTTTTTGCTCCTGGGGTCACATAGAATCAGGTTTTTGAAGAGGAATTTTCCATTGTTTCATGCGTTTCCATACAGCTGTTCTGCTGACTCCAAGAGCTCTTGCAGTTTTTGCCTTGTTCCAGCCACAGCTGTACAATTTTTCTACAAGCAGATTCTTTGTCAAAGGGGCTTTCGGTGAAAAAGACTCAATATCTTGCTGGGGCACAGGGTTTGTTGCAACAGGTTCGCGGTTATACTCCCTTATCTCTATAGGCAAATGTACAGGAGTTGCTGTTTTTGAATTACATAAAACAAATATATGTTCAATTGCATGCTCAAGCTCGCGCACATTGCCTGGCCAGGAATAATCCATCAACATGTGCATTGCTCCCGGAGATATATTTTCCAATTGTTTGCCTGTTTTCTTATTCTGTTCAGCTATAAAATGATTTATCAAAAGAGGAATATCAACTTTTCTATCCCTTAGAGGAGGGATATTAACAGGGAAAACTTTAAGCCTGTAATATAAATCTTCCCGGAAAAGACCATCCTTAACAAGCTGATATAAATTTTTATGGGTAGCTGTGAGAATTCTTATATCCAGTTTTCTCTTTTTTGATTCGCCAATTCTTTCAATTTCTTTTTCCTGAAGTGCTCTAAGGAGCTTCACCTGAATTAAAGGGCTTAATTCTCCAATTTCATCAAGAAAAATTGTTCCTGTATCTGCTTCTTCAAGCCTGCCTATACGATTATTAATAGCTCCGGTAAATGATCCTTTTATATGACCGAACAATTCACTCTCCAGTAAAGATTCGGAAAGTGCAGAGCAGTTAACAATTACAAAAGGGTTTTTGGCACGATTGCTGTTATAATGTATAGCGCCTGCAACCAATTCTTTTCCGGTTCCGCTTTCGCCCTGGACAAGGACAGTAACGTCACTTGCAGCAGCGGCTCTAATGGATGTAAACACCTGGTGCATGCCCTGGCTTTTACCTATTATATTATCAAGTTTGTGTATTTCACCAAGGCGAAGCTCTGCCTCCTGTATCTGGTCCTTGGCTTTTTCAATTTCCGTAAGATCAGTAATGGCTTCCAATATTCCCAGGACCTTACCATTCTCATCCTTGACTGATATGGTGTTTTTAATAACAGAAACATCATGACCTTGTTTGTGCCTGAGAAAGCATTCCATTACACCTGATTCTTTCCCTTGTAAAAATATACATCTTTTTGAATCTTGCGGCCCTGATATTCCGGGGCATTTGGAAAAATTTAAAAGTTTGCAGGTTTGACCAATTGCTTCGTCCGCACTAAACCCGGTTGTCCGTTCCATGGCATCGCTCCAGGACGTAATCTCACCATTGGAATCAAGAGTAAAAACACCATCAACCAAAGAATTAGTTAAGGGACCCATCATCTGCTTGAGCAAAGGATCTCTTCGTACTCGCTTTAAAAGATTCTTCATAAAGATTTCTGCAATAATACTTAACTTAAGTGATTAATTGATTCTATCGACTCCTATTGCAATATTAAAACAATGATCCCCAATTTTTTCAAAATGGGATAACATGGCTATATAAACAACTCCTGCATCAACCGAACATTGATTTTGCCTGAGTCTTGCAATATGTTTTTCCCGCATCTCTTCGCGCATATGATCAATACTGTCTTCATTGGCAACAGCTTTATTAAAAAAATTTTCTTCTCGTTCAACAAGATTTGTCAATACAAGATTAATAAATTTATAAGCTTCATTTGCAATCTCGACCAAATCTGACACAGCGCTTTTACTAAGGCTTAAATTTTCGTCATATATTTTTTCAAGTATCTTGGAAATACTTTCAATAGAATCACCAATCCGTTCGATATTATTAGTAATTCTCATCATTTCAGAAATTTCCTTGGCTTCGATTTCAGAAACATCGCCTTGATACATTTTTGTTAAAAACTTGATAATACTCTTTTGCATTGCATCTATATGTTCTTCAACAACTTCTCTTTCAGCAAGTCTGTCATCATCTCTGATGCTAAGACAATCTGCAACTTTTTTTAAACTGTCTTTTGTAAACTCTCCCATTCTCAGCACTTCACCCCTTACTTCAACAAGCGCGCCTATGGGTGAGTCTAAAAGCACTTCATCAAATTCAGGCAGGCGGTATCTTGATTTTGATTTGGTATTCTTAGGAAAAATAAACATTACAATTTTAACAAGCTGGGGAAGGAATATGAGAAATACCAAGGCATTAACAACATTAAACACAGTATGACCATTGGCAATATACCTTGCAATATTTATGGAATCGCCATTAACAACTTTATCAACAGAGCCTGTACCACCCATTGTGTGAGTCAAAAATATAATAAAATCAAGAAAATAGGGAAAAATAATAACCATTACAAAAACACCAATGACATTAAATGTTGTATGGAACATGGCTGTTCGTTTTGCCTCGACATTTGTAGAACCTATTGTTGCAAGCCATGCTGTTACAGTTGTTCCGATATTTTCTCCAAGAACAAGAGCCATGGCAGTAGGAAATGTAATAATGCCCTGCATGGCAAGGGTCATTGTAAGACCTATGGTTGCAGAAGAAGATTGAACAAGAACAGTTACAAGGGTTCCCATACCAATGCATAATAATATTCCGCCAAAGCTGTCAGTTGCAAACTGGGAAAAAAACCCTATAAATTCAGGATTTCCTCTAATGGGTCCTAAGCCATGCTTCATCACTGTCATACCATAAAAAAGAATACCAAATCCCATTATGATATCACCTAAGTACCTTGTTTTGCGCTTTTTGGCAAAAAATTTAAGGGGTACGCCCAGGGCAATGGCAGGCAGAGCAATGGAAGAAAGTTTAAAAGCAATCATCTGTGCCGTAATGGTTGTACCAATATTTGCACCGAGAATAATGCCTGTTGCCTGTTGCAATGTCATAATCCCTGCTGTTACAAAACCTATTAACATTACTGTTGTTGCAGAGGAAGATTGAATAACTGCAGTGACACCAGCGCCTGTGGCACAACCCAATATCCTGTTGGAAGAAACAGCTTCAAGAACTTTTTTAATTTTCTGGCCTGCAATCATTTGGAGACCGTCAGCCATGGTCTTCATCCCAAGGATAAAAAGACCCAATCCACCAAGGGTTTGAACAAGTATTCCTATTAAATCCATTTTATTCTCTTAATTTTTTTATAATAAAATTCAAACATGCCCCTAACAAAACTTAAGTGATTAATATATTAAATTTAAAAAAAATTCAATAGCAGCCCGGGAAATCATGAAAATCAGTCATTAGAATAAGTGCCTGAAAATAAAAGAGATTCTTTTCTCATTATCTTTACATATTTCCCTAACAAAATCCTAACAGAACTGATTTAGTATCCTTCATGAGTTTTAAGTTAAAAAGAACACAACAAAATAAAAATTAAATTGAAAAGGAATAAAAATGAAAAATTTATTGAAATTAGTAATTTGTCTTTTATCTGTAGCAATGGCAACACCTCTCATGGCAGGGGAGCTTACATTAAAAGGTTCAACCACAGTGCTTCCCATTGCTCAAAAATGTGCCGAAGCATACATGGCTCAACATCCGGAAGTTAAAATCACCCTTTCCGGTGGTGGTTCAGGCAATGGTATCAAAGCCATAGTTGATGGAACAGCTGATATTGGAAATAGTTCAAGGTTTATTAAAAGCAAAGAAGTCAAACTTGCCCAGTCCAAGAATGTTTATCCTGTGCCTTTCCGAATTGCTTTAGACTGTATAACACCTGTTGTCCACCCTTCTAATAAAGTATCAAAACTCACAATGGAGCAATTAAAAAACATTTATCTTGGTAATATTACCAATTGGAAAGAGCTTGGCGGCAAAGATGCTAAAATTGTTGTAATCTCCCGGGACAGCTCTTCTGGTACCTTTGAAGTCTGGAAAAAACTTGTAATGCATAAAAAACGAGTTATGCCAAGAGCTTTGATTGTTCCTTCCAATGGCGCCATTGTTCAAGCTATATCAAAAACTCCCAATGCCATTGGATATATCGGGCTTGGATACCTTTCCAAAGGCGTAAAACCTGTTAAGGTAAATAATGTTAAACCCACAAAAGCCAATACCCTTAACGGAACATTCCCCATCACACGACCAATGTTCATGTTCACAAATAATTGGCCCGAAGGCGAAACAATGGATTTCATAGCATTTGTATTATCAAAACAAGGGCAGAAACTTGTGGCAGAAGCCGGTTCCATACCAATATTCTAAACCTGACAGGTAAAGACAAAATAAATGCCACAAATCAAGACTGAAAAAGGAGTGCAATTCATATTCTTAGGGATTGCACTGCTTTCAATAACAATGCTTTTTTTAATCATGGTTTTCCTGTTTAAAGAAGGGCTTCCCATTTTTGACCATATCTCAATAAAAGAATTTATCTTTGGCAAACTATGGTATCCAACTGATGATGATCCAAGCTTTGGCATCTTTCCTTTAATTATAGGTTCTCTTACAATTGCAGGCTTGTCTGCTGTAATCTCCATACCTCTTGGTATTATGTCAGCAATATATATTGCTGAGATTGCAGATAAAAAAATTGCTGAAATTGTAAAACCGGTTGTGGAACTCATGGCAAGCATGCCGTCAGTGGTAATAGGTTTTTTCGGTATGGTGGCGGTTGCGCCTTTTCTGCAAAAAATATTTAATATTTCAGTGGGACTAAACCTTTTTAATGCAAGTTTAATGCTTGCATTCATGGCAATCCCAACCATATGCAGCATATCTGAAGATGCCATATTCAGTGTTCCGTCATCCCTTAAAGAAGGTTCCTATGCCCTTGGAGCAACCCACCTTGAAACAATTATCAAAATAACTATACCAGCTTCTCTCTCAGGTATTTCCACAGGAGTAATCCTTGGGCTGTCCCGGGCAATAGGAGAAACCATGGTTGTTTTAATGGTTGCAGGCGGTGCTGCTGTGATTCCGGAATCATTATTTGATCCTGTCCGACCCATGCCCTCCACCATTGCGGCTGAAATGGCTGAGGCTCCATTTCACAGTGAGCATTATCATGCCCTGTTTGCCATTGCCATAACACTTTTTATATTCACTTTTCTTTTTAATATTGTAGCAGATTATATATCCTATAAATATAAACAAACCCAGGAGAGTTATCAATAATGATACAAAGGACATCTGCCAGGCGTAAAGCCCTGCAAAAAATTGTTTTTATGGGGATTACCGGCTCAGCCCTGGCAAACGGAATTCTGCTTGGTATAATTGTATTTTTCCTTTTATCAAATGGAATAGGCGCTATATCCTGGGATTTTCTCACCATGGCTCCCACTCATTCCATGACCAAAGGTGGAATTTTGCCCTGTATTATCGGCACATTCTTATTATGTGCCATAACAATATTTACAGCACTTCCCATTGGCGTGGCGTCTGCCATATATCTGAATGAATATTCAGCCAAAGGAAAGCTTGTAAGAATTATAAGAATGGGAATCAATAATCTTGCAGGGGTTCCTTCCATTGTTTTCGGGCTTTTCGGGCTTGCTTTTTTCTGCCTGATTTTAAAAATGGGAGTCTCCATGATTGCAGGAGGGCTTACCCTGGCAATCATGACATTACCTGTTATCATAGCATCTTCAGAAGAAGCTCTTAAATCTGTTCCTGATACTTATAGACAGGCATCCCTTGCCATGGGTGCCACACAATGGCAGACAATATATAAAATTGTACTTCCGGCTGCTTTTCCCGGAATCATTACCGGAGCCATACTTGGCTTATCAAGGGCAGCAGGAGAAACTGCACCCATAATGTATACAGGAGCTGTATTTTTCAGCCCTGTTTTACCGAATACCCCCTTTGATGCTGTCATGGCATTGCCCTATCATATATATGTTCTTGCAACAGCAGGAACCAATATTGAAAAAACCATGCCTCTGCAATATGGTACTGCACTGGTGCTCATAGGTTTTGTATTTGGAATGAATTTAATTGCAATCATAATACGATCCCGCATCAGAAACAAAATAAAAACATAATTTAAGATATAATGATTAAGAATGATAAGGATAAAAAAAGTAAATGAAACCAAACATTAAAATGTGCACAAAAAATCTGGATTTTTATTATAATAAATTCCAGGCATTGCACAATATCTCCATTGATTTTTATGAATATCAATCAACTGCTCTTATAGGACCTTCCGGATGCGGCAAAAGCACATATTTAAAATGTCTCAACAGAATGAACGAACTCATACCAAAAACAAAAATCAAAGGTGAAGTAAAACTTAATAACCATATGATCTATGCCCCTGATATTGATGTTGTGCACCTGAGAAGAAAAGTTGGAATGGTATTTCAAAAACCAAATCCTTTTCCAAAAACAATTTTTGATAATATTGCCTATGGTCCCATAATAAACGGAGAAAAAAATAAATCAAAATTAACCCAGGTAGTTGAAAAAAGCCTTAAACAGGCTGCAATATGGGACGAGGTAAAGGACAGGCTCAATCATAATGCCCTTGGACTCTCCGGGGGTCAGCAGCAGAGGTTATGCATTGCAAGGGCACTTGCCGTGGACCCGGAAGTATTATTAATGGATGAACCAGCATCTGCACTTGATCCCATTGCCACCCAGAAAATTGAAGAGCTGATTAATGTACTTAAACAAAAACTTACCATAATAATTGTTACGCATAATATGCAGCAGGCAGCAAGGGTATCAGACAGAACAGCTTTTTTTTACATGGGAAAACTCATTGAAGTAAATAATACCAAAACTCTTTTTACCAACCCCGGTTTAAAACAGACAGAAGATTATATTACAGGAAGGTTTGGTTAAAAATAAATCATAAAGGACAAAAATGAAACATTACCTGCAAAAGGAACTTGGAAAAATCAAAAAAGAGATTCTCTCTTTGGGCGCCATGGTTGAAGACAGGTTTCAAAAATCTGCCCAGGCAGTAAAGACAAATAATACTGATCTTGCAAAATTTGTTATTGAAAATGATATTGAAATAGATACCCGGGAAATAGAGATTGAAGAAGAATGCTTAAAACTACTTGCTCTTTATCAGCCCGTGGCAATTGACCTAAGATCAATTATTGTGGCAATCAAAATCAATAATGACTTAGAGCGTATTGGGGATTTGTCTGCAAATATTTCCCAGCGTTTATTAACGGCAACAAAAGATTTGCCATGTGCATATAATTATGATTATTCATTCATGGCAGCCCAGACAGGGAAAATGTTTAAAATGAGCCTTGATTCCCTTGTTTCCATGGATATAGAACTTGCCTACCAGGCACTTGCAATGGATGAAGAAATTAATTTAATGAGGGATGAAGCTTTTGATGCAATGAAAAAAGCCATAAAAAAAGTTCCGAAAAATGTATCAACCATAATTAATATGTATCTTATTTCAAGGCATATTGAAAGAGTGGGCGATCATATAACAAATATTGCAGAAGAAGTAATCCACCTTGTTGAAGGTGAAATAATACGGCACAAAAACAAAGAATATATAAAAAAATTAAAATAATATTAATTTTTGTTAAATAATTTTGATATGATATTTTTAATACTAACCCGATTCCATGGCAGATAAAAAAATATGACAAAAGAAACAATATTAATAGTAGATGATGAAACAGATATTTTAGAACTTGTGAAATTCAATCTTAAAAAAGAAGGCTATAAGACAATGCTTGCCGCAACAGGGGAACAGGCGTTGGACATGACAGAAAATCACAAGATTGACCTTATAATCCTTGATTTAATGCTTCCGGGCATTGACGGACTCGAAGTTACAAGAATAATAAGGAATAACCCTGATATCCAGAATATCCCCATTGTCATGCTTACGGCAAAGGGAGATGAAAGTGATATTATTACAGGACTTGAGCTTGGCGCCAATGATTATATGTCAAAACCCTTCAGCCCCAAGGAACTCATAGCCAGAATCAGAAATATATTCAGAAGAAGGAAAAAACTTCTTGAGACAAAATCAAAAAAAGTTCTAACGGAAAAAGGATTGATAATTGACCATAACAAACACCTTGTCACGCTTGAGGGAGTCATTGTTGACCTTACTCCTTCCGAGTATCAGCTTTTATCCATTCTCATAACAAAAAAGGGCTGGGTATTCACAAGGGGACAGATCATTGATGGCATCAGAGGAGAAAATTATGCCGTGACTGAAAGAGCCATTGATGTTGTGGTGGTAGGTCTGCGTAAAAAACTTGGTAAATACGGTAAACATATTGAAACAGTACGGGGTATTGGCTACAAATTCCAGGATATTAAAGAGGATATTAAATCAGATTAAAATGTTTAAAACAAAAAAACTTATATGGCAGATTTTCCCTTCATTTCTGGTAATTACCATTATTTCCCTTACAATTGTAACCTGGTATTCTTCTTCGTTTTTTAAAAATTTTTTTCTGGAAAATGTTGAAAAGGATCTGACCATTCGGTTAAAACTTGCCACAAGGGAATTATCTGTATTTATTTCTGACCCTGCCAATCAAAAAAAAATCAAAAGACTGGATGCCCTGGCAAAGGAAATAGGCAATAATACCAATACAAGATTTACCATTATTCTTCCCACAGGAAAAGTTATAGGTGATTCTGATGCAGATATTGCAAGGCTTGAGAATCATAAAACCCGACCGGAGATACATAGGGCTTTAAAGGGTAAAAAAGGTATATCAATACGATATAGCGATACCCTTAAAAAAAATATGATGTATATTGCTCTCCCCCTTTATAAAGGCAGCAAGGTTTCTGCAGTTATAAGAGCATCTCTTTCAATTTCCACCATTGATAATAAAATTGAAATCATACAGAAAAATATCTTTTTTGCCCTTGCCATAACTTTAATCATGGCAGCAGGAATAAGCCTTTATATTTCAAAACGCATAACCCGACCCATGGAAGAAATGAAGCTCGGCGCCCAGAAATTTGCCAGGGGTGAGCTCATGCAGAGACTGGCTGTGCCTGATTCTGAAGAATTAGGAGAACTTGCCGCAACAATGAATGATATGGCAGCAAACCTGAATGATAAAATCAATATTATTAACAACAGAAGAACAGAGCTTGAAGCTATTTATTCAAGTATGGAAGAAGGCCTTATTGCCATAGATAAAAATGAAAAAATAATAACCATAAATCAGGCTGCTGCAAAAATATTTGATTTTCCAATATCATTGTTAAAGCAAAAAAATATTTATGAAATATCAAGAAACCTTGAATTGCAAAAATTCTTAAAAAAAGCCCTTGCAACCTATAATCCTGTTAACCGGATTTTAACCCTTAACAAAGAAAAAGAAATCATATTGAGTATTCATTCCACAGCTTTACACGATACAAATGGCAACCGCATGGGAACTCTTATAATATTTCATGATATTACAAAAATCAAATTGCTTGAAAATATGCAAAAGGATTTTGCAGCAAATGTATCCCATGAATTAAAAACCCCGTTAACTGCCATAGGAGGATTTGTTGAGACCCTTATTGAAATGGAAACAGCACAAAACCCATTGGAAAGAACAAAATTTTTAAAAATAATTGAAAAAAATGTCACAAGGATGACTTCCATTATCAATGATTTATTATCCCTTGCCCAGATAGAAATAATGCAGAACAACGATATAAAATTTAAAAATTACGACCTGATTCCCATAATGGAAAAAGTGGCTGAAGACTGCCAGACCCGAAGCTGGCAAAAAAAAATAAAAATAAACAAAAATCTGCCTGAAAAACTTGTTATTCCCATTGATCCTTTTTTAATTGAGCAGACAATTATCAATCTTGTTGACAATGCAATAAAATACAGCGGCACGGAAACTGAAATATCAATTAATGCCTTTAAAAAGGATGAATATGCAGTGATTGAAATCAAAGATTCAGGTCCCGGCATAAAAGCCGAACACCTTTTAAAAATATTTAACCGATTTTACAGAGTGGATAAGGCACGCAGCAGAGATACAGGTGGTACTGGCTTAGGGCTTGCCATTGTAAAGCATATAGCAATGTATCACAATGGAAAAGCACAAGTAAAAAGCATTAAAGGCAAAGGAAGCGTTTTTTCCATAAAACTTCCGTTAAATTAATTCATTAAAAAGAAGAGAACATGCGTTTTTTGATAAAATTTTCTCTTTATCCTTTAATGAAATACCTGACTGGTCAATATCTTTAATATATCTTTCAGGCTTGAGCAAAGGATAATCTGTTCCCATAAGTATTTTATCAATCATATTTGATTCAACACCAAGTCTGTATATGGACGAATCATATAAATATGGTGACGCTGCAGTGTCAAACCACACATTTTTTAAAACATCTTTAACATCTTTTTTCATACTATTATAAAAAAAGATTCCTCCGCCCCAATGGGCAAGTATAAGCCTGTTTTCAGGAAATGCTTTTGCAAGATTATATATCTGACCCAGGGTAACAGGTGTTTTGCCCGGGTATTGATGTCCCACAGGTTCGTTTGTATGTATCATGCAGGGCAAATTATTTTTATCCCTTAATATTTCCATTACAGGTTCAAGGGATTTAATGGCATTTTCATCAATGCCGGAAAGGTAAAATGCAAGTTCTCCGACCCCTGAAAGTCCTTTATTTAAACATCTTTCAGTCTCTTGTGCCGCACCTTTCCACAAGGGGTCAAAACATGCAAACCCCTTAAGTCTGTCAGGATATTTTGCAACAGAATCAATAATGTAATCATTATTTTCCCTTGCAAGTAAACCATCTCTCCAGGGGAATCCAAAGACAACCGAGCAGTCAACTTTTTGTTCATCCATTGTCTCAATAAGATCTTCAACCCCGATTATCTTTGATTTTAAAGGCTCATAAAGAAGTTTAAACTCAGGTTCCCTAGCAAAAAACCTTTGCCTGTCTTTTTGTACCTGATCTTGAAAAATATGTGTATGAAAATCAATCAGCATGTTTGACCTTTATT
>CAZTEM010000042.1:0-26291 GCA_964612755.1 uncultured Desulfobacterales bacterium
GCTTTTGCAGCTTAGGGTTTCACTTGAAACAGATGCGCTGCAAAAGCATATCCAAACCTCACTTTACCCGATCTTATACCCTGAAAGACAATATGACATTGTTGTTTTATAACGAAATAATATATGTAATCTCTTTATTAATTGAGACGGTCTGTAAAGGTTGGTTACAATGTTCATATACAGGTAAGACTTCTGGAGCGGGTATCTTGTACTATTCAAAAACTAATCCGGGACAAAAATGAGGAGCAACAAAGCATTAAGATCAAAAAAAGGAAGTAAAAATAAAATAATTGAACAAGATTTCCAGTCCTTTGACAATATTGTTGCACAGCTAAACATGGGTTCAATAATAATATTTGCAGAACCATGTGGGTGTTATAAGTGTGTGTTACAAATTTTTTTTTATTTCAGGATGGCTTGCAATGGATTGTAAAAATTGATGAGTATGCTTATTCATCCTGGAATTAAAGAATTGAACAACCCGTAGCATTATTAGATAGCCTAATTCTTTATCTTCTTCAAATAGTTTGAGCATATTATCGTTGGAAAGTTTTATGACTTCACTTTTTTCAGCACAAATTGCCGAGAATGATGCTTCGACATCGCCTATGACAGCAGAAAGACCAAAAGAATGGTCTGGCATTACTTCATGGAGATTTAAGGATACTCCCCTTGGAGATCTGGAACTTAAAAATATTTTTCCCGATAAAACTGAATAAAAATCTGAAAGATTCTGGTGTTGTTTAAAAAGTTCGGCTTCTTCTTCATGGGTTTCAATTTCAGCAATATCAGCAATTTTACTGAGTATTTTTTCAGGAAGTCCCTGGAAGAAAAGTATTTTTTTAAGTTGTTCTATTTTAATCATGTTTCAGCCTGTAATCTTTATAGTTTATTTTAAAAAATTGGAGTAAGGGTTTCGATATCAGCAATTTTATGTTTCAGTTCAGGGGTCTTGTCCAGAGTTTTTTGGATCATATTGGTTCTGTTATCCATTTTGTTTTTATAGTGGTTGGCAAGCCTTCTCATCATTCTATATCCAAGTTCATTGTGCTTTTCAAAAAGTTCAGTCATTTTTTTACTGCTGAGGGTAATAACTTCGCAGGGTTCCTGACACACGGCCTGGGACGATGCATTGGTGCCCGGCACAAGAGAAGCAACACCAAAGGAAGAACCAGACTGCATTGTATCAAGAATAACATTTACATCATCGGATAATGCAATTTTAAGAGCAACCTGACCCATGATCAGCATATAGAAAATACCAATATCTTCATTGGTTTCAAATAATACAGTACCAGTATTATAAATGCTCAATTGGGCTTCCGGCGCAATTATTTCAAGCATATCATCGGGTAAACCATTTAGTAAGCTGATTTTTTTTAAATCTTCAATTTTAACCATATCTAATCCTGTTTAATAAAGATTAAGTAAATAAAAAAATTATAAGGAGAAAGCCCGTTGCAATAGCAGCGCCTATACCTATGGGTAAAGTACCAGTCATTATATCATCATAAAGTCTTGTTTTTTTAATTTCCAGTCGTTTACCTTTATAACCCATGATCAGCCAGAAGTTTACAAAAATAAACAAAGCAAGCTTTGCTGCCGTGTCTTTTAAAAAGGAAGCAATTAATTTAACAAAATTTATTATAAAGATTTCAGCAAATTTATTAAAATTGTTTAAGCCTTTATCTAAAAGTTTGTATATGAGATTTCCTAATTTTCTATATGTCCAGTCAGCATCAAGGTTTTTAGAACGAATTTCAGGTATATAATACCCTGAAAGGATAAGCAAAGTAAAAGCAAAGGCGCCAAATAAGAGAAGTTGAAGTTGACCAACCACGTGGGCGCCGGTATATGGCTGATAATTTACAGGAAAGGGCAGAAGATTGTATAATGGTTGAGGATAAACACCAATGCCAACACATAAAAAAGCTGCAATTCCCATGGCAAGAAGCATATTAAACGGTGGCTCTTTAGCTCGTATGCCTGAATCATGCCCGAAAAATGTAAAAAATGGAACTTTGATACCGGCATGATCCACAACACCTGTTGAAGCAAATTGTAAGATAAGCCACACAAGAAATATTTTTTCATGGGCTGAAGCGCTTATTATCATAGATTTACTTACAAACCCTGAAAAAAGAGGGAAGGCAGAAATAGACGCAGCGCCAATAACACAAAACAGGCATGTTAAGGGCATTGTTTTATAAAGCCCGCCTATTTCAGTGCATTTGATTTTGCCTGTCATTTGAAGGACAGAACCTGCTGCCATAAAGAGTAATGCTTTATAAATGATATGGCAGAAAGCATGGGCAACCGCACCATTGATTGCTAATTCAGAGCCAATACCAATACCTACGAGCATAAAGCCAACTTGATTCATAAGGCTGTAGGAAAGAACTCGTCTGATATCATTTTCCAAAACTGCATAGAATATTGGAAGAGAAACCATTAAAGCCCCGATCCAGATTAATAATTCTGCTCCTGGAAAGGTTCTTATTAAAAGGTAAACAGCACTTTTTGTTGTAAAGGCACTTAAAAATACTGTACTTGTCGGCGTTCCATTGGGATAGGCGTCAGGGAGCCAGGCATGGAGAGGTATAGCTGCTGCATTTAATGCTATACCAAAGAAGATTAGATAAGATTCAATTCCGTCTAAACCAATATAGTTAAATTGGATTGTACCTGTTTTGTGTATATAAAGCATTATACCTGCGAGCAAAAGCAGACCGCCAATGATATGGAAAAGGATATATCTAAACCCTGCTTGTCTTGATTCTTTTGTGCGGGAGGCAAGAATTAGAAAGGTTGAACTTATTGCCATTACTTCCCAGAAAAAATAAAGACTGAAAAAGTCACCGGCAAATACTACTCCGAGAGTTGAACCGGCATAGACAATACCTGCCACATGCTGAAGATTATCTTCAACCTTAAGCGCAAAGAGAATTCCCAGGAATGCCATGATTGTAAAAATATAGCCAAAGAGCATGGAAAGTCTGTCAACTCTGCCCATTATAAGCTTGTAACCCCAGAACTCACAAGTCCATACATTACCAAAAGGCAGGTTAATCAGCATAAAAAATACAACAACGGGAAGAGCAAGCATATAAGTAGATTTTGCTTTACCTTTAATAAAGGGAATCAGCATAGCTCCTAAAATAAAGATAACAGCGGGTGGTAACAGGTTATTTATCATAGTAGTCCTCTTTACGCATGACAATTTTTCTTAATACTTTGGCTGCAAAGATTAAAAAAACATAGGAAATAAATCCATACACCGCATAAAATCCAAAGAAATGTTCTACTTCAAATCCATGGTGCTTATCAATAAAAAGTTCTGCAATAAGAACAAGCACTAAAGCAATATAAAAGCCTATTCTAAGTTTTTTGACATTTTGAGGGTTGTCAAATATTGTTAATTCTTTTTTCATTTTTATTCCTATTATGTTTCATGACTGTATAAAATTATATCCCGCTAACAAAGATATATATAAAATAAATCAGGATAATGGATAAAATTAATAAAAAGCCTGCTTTATATCCGGGCATAGCTTCATGGGTCAGTGTTTCCCAATCTTCATCATTTTTTTGCTTATTGTTATTCATATTATTTCTCTTTTTATATTAGATTCCCAAACTTATTTTTATAAGATTTACAAAAATATCAGGATAGAAGAATAACATTATTGAAATAACAGCAGTAATTACAAGAGGCACAACACACATCATCGGTGCTTCTTGAATGACTGCTGCTTCTGAGTTTTCTTCGGGTTCTGAGAAAAAAGCCTGATATATGATTGGTAAAAAATAAAAAGCATTTAAGAAGGAACTTACAAGCAATACAGCCATGAGGATTTTATGGTTGGTCTCCAGTGTCCCGAGCAGGAGATACCATTTGCTGAAGAATCCACCTGCAGGAGGCAAACCAATCACTCCCATTGCACCAATAAAAAAAGCTGCAAAAGTGATGGGCATTTTTTTGCCAAGCCCTTTCATCTGGCTTATATATTTTTTACCTGTTGCAACATAGATTGCGCCTGCACAGAAAAACAGGGTTATTTTGCCAAAGGCGTGCATGACAATATGAATTATTCCGCCAAGCAGCCCCATGGGTGTCAAAAGTGCAACACCAAAGATTATATATGAAAGCTGGGATATGGTGGAAAAAGCAAGTCTTCGTTTAAGTTCGTCCTGGGACAGAGCAATGCAGGAACTCACAAGTATAGTGATTGCAGCAATAACCGCGACGATGATACCTAAATCAAAATGGGCAAGAAGATCAATTCCAAAAATGCCGGTCATTACACGGACAATGCTGAATACTCCGACCTTTACAACAGCAACTGCATGTAATAATGCGCTTACAGGAGTCGGGGCAACCATTGCTGCAGGAAGCCATGAATGAAAAGGCATGATCCCTGCTTTGGCAAAGCCAAATACAAACATTAATAATAAAACCAATAGAGCAGGCTTTGACATCTGGGCAGCCTGAAATATCCCTCCGTTTGTAAATTCAAGTGTGCCTGTGACATGGTAGCAATAGAGCATGGCAGGCAAAACAAGACCTACAGAGGTTCCCAAAATAAAGGTTAGGTATCTGCGCCCTGAAATCTTTGATTTTTCATCCTGATGATGGGTAACCAGAGGATAAGTAGCAAGGGATAAGATTTCATAAAAAAGATAAAGAGTTAACAAATTTGCAGAAAAAGCAGCTCCTATGGTTGCAGATATTGCAAGGGCAAAAAAGGATACAAATCTTGTTTGTCCATGTTCTTTCAGGGTACGCATATAGCCTATGGAATACATGGATGTTATTATCCATAAAGAAGATGCCACAAGTGCGAATAACATTCCAAGTCCGTCTACTTTAAAGGCAAGGGAGACTCCGGGAGCTATCTTGACAAGTGTAAGAACTATTTCTTTACCTTGTAAGATTATTGGTAACATGGAACATACAATGAGAAATTTGATGATTCCTGCTGCAAATGTCCAGCCTTCCCGCACATTAGGTTTCTCAGATGATGATATCAGTATGGGGATTACAAGAAGAGAAACTAAAACAGCTAAAAGAGGTTTGATTGATACGATTTGATCCATTATTAAATAGAACCCTTATATATTAAATTAATATCCATAATTTGCCTTTTAATGTAGAAAAGGAAGTATAATATTGTTTACAATTGTATTTGAATAAAGACCTGTGATAATTAATGAAAGGCTCACCAATAACAGAGGAATTACCATTGATACAGGGGCTTCCGACATTACAATTACCTTGTTATCTCCATGATTGCCCCCATGGTTGTCCTTTTCTTGATTATTGAAAAAACCGATTTCAAAAATTCTAAAAAATAATACTGCGCATAAAAGGCTGCTTATGATCAATGCTCCTGCAAAGTGATATGCCCCTTTTTCAATGGCACCGAGAATCAAATACCATTTGCTGAAAAATCCGCAGGTGGGAGGAATGCCGATTATGCTGAATGCTGCCAGGACAAAACCTGCCATAGTCCAGGGCATTTTAGCAAATAAACCATTAAGATTATCAAAATTAACATTTTTCAGTTTGTATACAATATTACCTACAGCTAGAAATAATGCAAAGGTCATTAAAGCGTCATTAATAATATGCAGGATAGCACCTGTCATACCAAGCTCATTTCCTAACCATGCTCCTCCAACCATATATCCTATTTCACACACAATGATATATGTGAGCATTTTTTTAAGATTTTTTTGAGCCATTGCCATTACGGCTCCTGCAACAATAGCAATGGTTGCAAGCCATACAATAGCTTCTGAGATATGCAGGGTTGTAAACAGGTAATCTAATCCAAATACGGTAATCATCAATCGGATCATGACATAGACCATGACTTTGGTCATAAGAGGCGCCATTGCTCTGCTCACGGCTGTTGGTGCATAGGTGTATGCATTGGGAAGCCATACATGAAGGGGGAAAAAAGCCATTTTAATCCAGATTCCAAGGAAGCAGAATATAAACGCTATAAGAACGGCACTTGAGCCATGGATGGATTGAAGTAAAGATGCTACATCCATCATATTTAATGAGCCTGTCATTATATAAAGATAGCCAACACCTAAGAGATAGAAACTCGCACCGATAACACCCATGAATATATAATTTAAACTTGCCACAGGACCACGATCTTTATTCCCCATGGCAATTTGTGCATAACTTGTAAGAGAAGTGATTTCCAGTAGGACATAAAGGTTGAAAAGATCTCCTGTTACAGTGACTCCTATGAGTCCTGTGATAAAAAGAAGATAAATAGTATAGAAAGCCTGAGCTTTTTCACCTATTTCCTGTTCTATGCTTTTATAACTTGCAACAAAATTAATAATTGCTATGCTTGTTATAACAACAAGTACAACGGAATTGAGAAGATCAATTCTGTATTCAATCCCCATTGGTGGTTTCCAGCCTGCCATAAAATAATGTATTGTTCCAAAGGAAATAACATGAATCAATAATTTTATGGCTGAAAAAAGAGAGATAAACAGACCTATAAAAGCAACAGGATAACAAAGTTTCTTAGCGCACCAGCTGAAAATACCGCAGAATAGAGCAGTTAAAAGAGGTGCAATAACAATTAACGCAGGATAATTAGTATTCATATTTTTACTCTTCAGTTAAACGCATTCTGATTTCATCTTCTTCCAAAGTCTGATAGCGTTGGTATATTTTGATGGCAACAGCTAAAGCTACCCCGAAAGTTGCAACCGACACAACAATTGCCGTAAGCATTAATACATGGGGTAAGGGGTTAATATAATCAGCAGTATGGATAACAAGGGCATGGGCACCATGCTCTTGTCCATGGGGAACCTGGATAATGGGAATTGTGGCATTTATTTTATAACCAATGGATACATAAAAAAGAATAATTGAGGTTTGAAAAATATTCATACCCACAAGTTTTTTTATGAGATTGTTTTTAGCGATCATGGCATAAAGACCGATCATCATTAAAACAACATAGAGCCAATAGTTATACTTTGCTACAATTATGGGTAAAATTTCAGACATAAAACTCCTTATAAACCTTCATCGTGCCGACCTTCAGAGACAATATTAACGTAAATTATTATCATAACCGCCATTACAGCTAAACCTACACCTATTTCTACTCCAAGCATGCCTAAAGCCCTCACATGCTCAGGGTCGCCTGGCAGGATCAGTTTTAATTTTCCATAATCAAGGAAATTCCCGCCAAGAACCATGCAGATAAATGCTATTCCTGAATAAATCAATACTCCGGTTGCAGAAAATATTCCCAATAATCTTTCCTTTATTCTTTTAACAAGCGCCCTTAAATTATAGGCAATGGCATAGAGAATAAGGCTTGATCCAAATATAACTCCGCCCTGGAAACCTCCTCCGGGGCTGAAATCACCATGGGCAATAACATAAAGTGCATATAATTGTATAAAAGGAATTAAAACTCTGCACACAGTTTGTATTATAATATCATGGGGAACCCATTCAGCATCCATATGTTCAAATTCTTTGCCTGATGGCAGTGATTTATCAGCATTTTTAAATTGAATAATCACTCCGGTGGGGATATGCCTGTAAAAGCTTTCTTCTTTTTTCTTATAATTTCTGAGTAGTAAAAAACAGGCTAATCCTGCACAAAATATGACTGTTGTTTCAAACATGGTATCAAAACCACGATAATCTGCAAGCACAGAAGTTACAAGGTTCGGCACCTTGGTGTCTTTTACTGAATTTTGAATATAATAGGGAGACAGATAAGAGTTTGCAGGAGAATCAGGATCACCCCATGCAGGAAAATCAGCAGTTGCAAAGAGTAAAAGACTTCCACAAGCTATTGCTATGATAAATGCTAAGAATTTCAATCTTTTGTCCTCCTGCCTGTAATGAATACCGCAGCAACAAAATAAACCGTGCTTACTCCTGCTCCTACAGATGCTTCTGTAAAGGCTACATCAACAGCTCCCATTACAGCCCATAAAAGACACATTAAAAAGCTGTATGCCCCAAATAAAATGGCAGTGCTTAAAAGATCTTTTACACTGATTGCTGCAATTGCACAAAGAATAATAAATGTAAGAATGATAAGATCAATTTGCCAGTGCATTTATTATTTACCTCCTGTCCTTTTTTTTCCAGTGTCTGAGTCCTGCCCGCATGCCCGCATCAACAATCGAATGAGTTGCAGTAGGGCTTGAAAGGAAAACAAAGAAAACAATTAATAACATTTTAAGACTCATTATAATGGTCTCCAGGGAAAAATGGTGGAGGGTATAAAAAATCAGTCCTGCTACCATGGCTAATATGCCCAGGGTATCAAGTTTTCCTGCAGGATGGAGCCTGCTGTAAAAATCAGGCATTCGGATTATGCCCACAGCACCACCTGCAAAAAAGATTAAACCTGTAATGAGACAAAATACAACAAGAATATTCATATTAGCTCCAAATCCAATTATTACTCCATATTACTCCAGAAAAGATTCCTCGTATAAGCCTTTTCTTTTGTGAAAATATCTTGATGCTGCAAGAACAGCAATAAAATTTAAAAAGGCATAAGCAAGGGCAATATCAATAAACATATCAACACGTTCATAAAGGAATCCTATTAATAAAAGAAGGATTACGGTCTTACTGCCAATGGCGTTTACACCTATAAGACGGTCAAGTACAGTTGGTCCGAATATCGCTCTGTATAATGAAAAAATCATTAAAAAGCACAGAAATAATGCTGTATATAAGAAAAACGGGATCATTTTTTTTCTCCAAATATTTTATTGACTTTATCAAGCATTTCCCCGGGAAGAGCCTCAGCAGATTCTTGGTCAATGGCATGAACCCTGAAGACACCATCACTATCTGAGGATACGGTTATGGTCCCTGGTGTCAGTGTTATGGAATTTGCCATGGTTGCAATTGCCATATCACTTTTCAGGTTAGTTTTAAAAACTATTATATGGGGATCAATAAGATCCTTCATCCTTGGGTGAAAGACAATAAATAAAAGATGAAAATTGGCTTTAATAATTTCCATAAGCAGCCATGGGACATATTTTAAGAATTTGAAAAACATGCCAATGTATCGCAGATGAAAATCAGGGAATAAAAGATCGTAAAAAAATAAAGAAATAATAAAGCTTGAGATAAGACCAAAAGAGATTAACAGTGTTTCAAATTTCCCAGATAAAATTATCCATGTACCAAACATAAGTAGAAATGTTAGAGAGAATGGGATAAACGATTTTGAAAAATTTGACAATGGCGTACCTTTGTTCAGCAAACCATTGTTTTTTGAAATAGCCAAAAAACTTACCTCCTGTGTATGTGATATAAAAGACTCAGGACATTACTTGTCAACACCATATAATTTTCTAAATTTGCTGAATGCCTTTTTCAGGGGACCGGCATTTTCAGTGTCAGATTGCAATTTCCCGTTTGGTGCAGAGCTCGCACCTTCCTGCTTAAGTCTGTGGTCATATGCGGCGTTTATAGTTTCAATAAGAGTATCCATATCAATGGGCTTTGATAAAAATTTGAATGCATTGTATTTCCCACTTTCCAGAGCATTCTCAACATTACCATGACCTGTTAAAACTATGCATGGTAAAAAAGGCTGCAGTTCCTTAAGCCTTTTTTGAACTTCAATCCCGTTCATACCCGGCATTTGCAAATCTACAACAGCAACATCAAAATCCTCATCAGCTGCAACCCTTATCCCTTCTTCACCGGAAAATGTGGTTTTGACTGTAAAACCATCAAGAACAAGTCGTTTAGCAAGATATTTTAAAAAAGTCTGTTCATCATCAATAAATAAAAGTTTCATTTAATTACCCTTTTTTGACTGCAAATAAAAATGTGTATCAAATTTATTTTTACAAGTCAACATAGAATTGTTACTAAAAATAATAAAAATTATTTTTTAACAGGAATCAATAAACACGGGAAAATTGAGCTGTCAGCAATTGTTTTTGTAATACTGCCCATCCATCTTTCCACAATGGATGTCCGGCTGGAAGATCCCATAATGATGATGGATGCCTCGTATTCAAGGCCTGCTTTTATTATTTCTTTTTCTGGATTTCCGACATAGATATGGGTCCTTGTTTTAATACCAATATCTTCAAAAATATCTGCAAGATTATCCAGTTTTTTTCTTTCTTCTTTTCTTATTTTCTGTACAAGATGTGTTGATTCACTTTTTAATTTTTTTTCATCAGTAACATGCATAATATTCAGTTCATCAATGAGTCCGCTTATATCCTTGATATATTCGGCAGCTTTTTTACTTGAGGCAGACCAGTTGGTTGCAAGGAGAGGTCTTTTGAAAATTTTTTCCGGCACAAGATTATCTTCGTTGATATGTTTAAATACCAGGACAGGGATAGATATCCTTCTGATCAGCTCTGTGACGTCAGAGCCTGAGTACAGATGCTCTATTTTGCCTTTGTGAGAACGACCTATGACAATAAGGTCGGGTTTCTCAAGATCAATTGTTTTAATGATTTCAGGAATAAGAGAGCCCACATTAATATGAGCACCAACTTCCAGACCAAGTTCAAAAAGATTTTCTGCCCAGTCAATAAAACGTATATTAGCAGTTTCCTTTAATTTAACTTCCTCTTCTTTGATATATCCCGCACCTCTGTGCATGGAAACTTTTTCTTTTTCAATGACATTTAAAAAAATAACATGTTCAAGGGAGGCTTTTGTTAAATCCAATAAGGATTTTAATGCATTGTAGCAAAGATCATCAAATTTTGTCACAAAGAGAATTTTTTTTATTTTCATAGGTCATAACCCTTTTTTTACAATTTTAGTTCAAAGCTTTTTTAATTGCCTCTACTAATTCTTCCGGTTCTACTGGTTTTTCAAGGTAAAGGTCAGGTTCGGGTACCTTTTCTCCCTTAAATTCAGCAAGGGTTTTTTGAGAACGAAGAAAAGATTTCAAGGCAATCCCTGTAAGCATTATCACAGGAATGTTTTTAAAAGAATCATCTGTTTTCAATGTTCTGTACAGGCGAATCCCACTTCCCCGGGGCATTAAAACATCAAGGGTTACAAGATCAGGTTTTTCATTCTGGATCTTTTGTAAGCCTTCTACTCCATCTTTAGCCACCAGAGGAATAAAATTATTTTCTTCAAGAACTGTAACAATAAATGTCCTTACATCAGGATCATCATCAACCACAAGTACCTTTTTACTCATGATAAATCCTCCTTTATTGATTCTTGGAGCTTGGTTTTCTGCTTTGCATAGGGCATTTTTATGGTAAATGTTGTTCCTTTTCCAAGATTTGTTTTTGCTTTAATGGTTCCATTATGTTCTTCTATTAGTTTTTTTGTTAAAAGTAAACCAAGACCTGTGCCTTTGCCACCTTTAGTGCTGAAAAAAGATGTGAAAAGTTTTTCTTTAGTTTCTGTATTCATGCCGCTTCCGTTATCTTTAATCTCAAGACAGAATAAATTATTTGAGTCAAGAAAAGTTTTTATTGAAATTTCAAATTTTTTTTCTGTATTTTCATCATCAAGACAGGCATCCATTGCATTGGTGATCAGGTTAAGCAGAGAACGGTGGATTGTCTGGGGGTCCATGAGAGCTTCTTTGATTGAAGGGTCAAGACTTTTAACAATTTTAATATTATTTGCCCGGGCAACGTCTTTTACAAGGTCTATGACTTCCATAACAATATTATTTGGTGAACAAACCTGATACTCAGGCTCTCTTTCCTTGGAATATGTGATAAGATCCTGTACAAGGTCAGATACCCTTGCAATGTTTTTTTTAATGGTGCTCCATCCTGATTTGAGCTTTTCTGTTTTATTTTTTGCAAGCCCGACATCCACAACATAACTTCCGCCTTTAAGTCCTATCAATATATTTTTAATATAATGGGCAAGACCACTGACAGTTTGACCTACAGCTGCCATTTTTTCAGATTCGACCAATTCTTTTTCCAACATCTTAATCTCGGTTAAATCCTGAAAAAAGGCTACACTGCCAATCATTTCATCATGTTGATATAAAATTCTGCCTGAATATTTTATGGGTATAATTTTTCCATCCCTGGCTTTAAAAGATGTTTCTTCCCATTCCAGATTTTCTTCTTGTTTATTTTTTGCAGCTTTTTTAAAAGCTTTAGCAATATCAGAAGGGTAGAGGGTTTCAATATCAAAATTATCCTTTTCAACAACATCAGAATATTTATATCCGAATATTTTTTCAGCTTCAGGATTGAAAATTACAAATTTCCATTTTTTATCAGTTGCAATGATACCATCATTTGAGCTTCTTATGAGCAGTTTCTGGAAGTTGGCTCTTCTGTTTATTTCCTGGGTGGCTTCCTCAATTTTATCTTCTAAATTCCCTGTATATTCATTGAGCTTACTGCGCATATATATTTTTGCTTCGGCTCGCTTGAGAGCTACTGCCAATGCCTCATCTCTTACAGGTTTGTTAATAAAATCAGAAGCCCCGCGCTGGAGAGCTGCAATGGTTGAATCAACGTCACCATGACCTGTAATAATTATAACCTCTGATTCGGAATCTATCATTTTTATTTGCCTTAGGACTTCAAGTCCATCCATCTCAGGCATTTTTATGTCAGTTAGTACAATATCAGGCTGCTCTTTTTTAAAAACTTCAATACCCTGTTTCCCGTTATATGCTGAAACAATTTCATATCCGTCTGCTTTTAATGACATTGAAAGAAATTTGACAATACTTTCTTCATCATCAATGATTAATATTTTTTTCCCTGCCATATATATATCCTCATGAAATAGATGGAAATTTTATTATGAATTTGGCACCTTTGTTTTCCTGGCTTTCAATGTCAACTGTTCCACCATAATCATTGATAATACCATAACTTATGCTGGTGCCAAGACCTGTTCCCTTGCCAATTGCCTTTGTTGTGAAAAAAGGTTCAAATAATTTGTTTTTAACCTCATCGGACATACCAAGACCGGTATCTGAAACTGTAACAACCACCTGGTCTTTTTCAGTATAAGATTCTATTTTTAAAAGTTTTTCAATGTTTTGATCTTTTATCTTTTCTGCTTTTTCATCCATGGAATCAATGGCATTTGTGACAAGATTGATAAAAACCTGTTCCAGTCTATTATGTTCTGCCATTATTTCAGGTATGTCAGGATCAAGATTAAGCTCAACCTTGATTTGGTGAATGGTAAGCTGGTGACCTAGAACTTTAAAAACATCATTCACAGGGTCGTTAATTGATAATTTTTTCAAATTTCTTTCAGATTGCCTTGCAAAGTCTCTGACATGCTTGATTACATCAGCTGCCCTTGCGACATTGTCTATAATATCATTTGCCATGGTTTCAAGATCTTCATCAGATATTGTATGCCCTTTTTTTATCATTTTTATGATCAGATCCGAACAAATTTGAATTACGTTTAAAGGCTGGTTGATTTCATGGGCCATGCCAGCTGCCATTGTACCAAGTGTTGCCATCTTGCCTGCCTGGATCAACTGGGTTTCTTTTTCAATGTTTTCAGTAATATCAGTTGCTGATGCAATAAGTGCATCATGATGACCATATTCAGCAAAAAAAACTTTAATATTTACAAAAATATGGGATTTATTTTTTTTGTAATGTTTTTTCTTGGTTAATAGTATTGATTTGTTTTTTGACAGACTTTTCAGTCCATTTGCAATGGTGATATCGTTTTTATCGCATAGTTTGAGAAAAGATTTCCCAAGAAGATCAGGCTTTGTATATCCATATTCTACTTCGACCCTCTGGTTGATATCAATGATTTCAAAGGTATTACAATCAATGATGAAAATCGGGTTTGGGTTATTATCAAAAAGAGATTTATATTTTTCTTCGGATATTTTACATTGTTCATGAAGATTAAACAGCTTTTTATCTTTAATCTCTTTTTCTTCCTGCATTTTTACATCTTCAGTTTCATCTAAAAGGGTCTCTATTGCCCCGACAACTGTACCGTCTGATGCTTTTATGGGAGCTGCTGTAAAAAAGAACCATTTGCCGTCTTTGCCAAGATGAGGAAAAAATTCTTCTGCTTCATAAGCTTCTTTAATCAATGTTGACTTGCGCCATGCCTTACCATAATATTGATCAACTTCTTCTTTATTCATTTTGCCAACAATAACATCTGCCATTGTTGGTCGTTTTGCAGATCGGAATGGTATCCATTGTTTGTTTGTTCCAACAATACCATCTGCTGCAAAGCCTGTAAGTTTTTCAAGAGCGCGGTTCCAATGGGTTACAATATGATCTTGATTTATTACAAAGGTTGGAATCATGCTTCCGTTTATGATCTGGGAAAGGGCTTTTTCACTTTCAACAAGTTCTTTTTCTTCTTCAATAAAATGCCTTGCCTTATGATTAATAATTTTAGCAATGGATGAAGAATACTTATTAAACACGGTTTTTACTTCGTTAATATTTTCAATATTTTGAAGTTGTTTTTCAGCTTCTAATTTCTGGTTTTCTATTTGAACCAGGCTGAAAAAGAAAAGTGATTCAAAATAGTTTAAAAATCTTGTTTCAGGAGCCTTGGACTTGTTGATCAGATCGCTTAATCCGTCATGTTTTGAAAGTTTGATGATCAGATTAAGGTTTTTCAGTTTAAAAATCTGCTGATAATCGTTGGTTGTAAATACACCATTTTCCTTTGCATATAAAAGTTCTTCTGTTTCATTAATACTTGCCACGGCAAGGATTTTAATATTTAATTTTTGAAAATTTTCACCAAGCAATATTTTTAAAATTGCTTTGCAGATTGATCCTCCTCCTATTATGGCAATATTTAGATCTTTAAGTTCTATTTTCATTTATGTTTTCCTTGTCTTTTTAAGTCGCAGCTTCACCTGAAAATAATTTATTAAAAGAGAACTAAAGTAATAATTATAAAAGTCGGGATTAGTACTATTAAAGAATATTTAAATATATAGCCGAAAAAGCTTGGCATTGGAGTACCGGTCTCCTCGGCAATTGATTTTACCATAAAATTTGGAGCATTGCCTATATAACTGCATGCTCCGAAAAACACAGCACCTGTGGAAATAGCTTTTAAATATATTGCTTTTTCAGCCATGAGAAGAGGTACTGCATTGGCTTCGGTTATGCCGGCATAAAAACTTCCCAGGGCAGTATTAAAAAAAGTAAGATATGTGGGAGCATTATCAAGAAAAGCCGAAAGCATGCCTGTAATCCAGAAATAATGCCAGGGTTCTTTTACAGCTTCAATTAAAAATGCAAATTCTCCCTTGGGACCTGCTTTTAGAAGTAAAAGGCAAGGCACCATAGTAATGAAAATCCCAATAAAAAGGTATGCAACTTCAACAATTGGAAACCAGGAAAATTCGTTTTCTTCCCGTAAAGGTTTTGGAGTTACAACCAGGGATAATATACCCATTAGAATTAATATGAAATCTCTGCCCCAGTCCTGAATTGCTCTGTGTATACCCAATGTATTGACATGTCCCAAATCAAGTATTCCGCTTGCAAGTACAGCTGCAATCACGCCGCCAAGAAAAATAAAATTATAAATACCAACAAGCTTTAAAGGCTCTTTGGTTTCGTTTTCAGGCAGTTTGGGATTTTCTTTTTTATAAAAATAAGTATCAGTAAAAAAATAGATTGATATGATTATTCCAATACTCAAGAGCATATGGGGAAGTATTTTGAATGTCCAGAAAAAGGAAACACCATGGAGAAACCCCAAAAAAAGAGGCGGATCACCAAGGGGAGTAAGTGCTCCGCCAATATTTCCCACAAGGAAAATAAAAAAGACAACCATGAAGGTTCTGTTCTTTCTATAATTATTTGCCCTTAAAAATGGTCTGATCATTAACATGGCAGCGCCGGTTGTACCCATCCATGAGGCAAGGATTGTGCCGATGAGAATCATTATGGTATTTACAACAGGAGTACCGCGCAGCGAGCCTTTAAGTAGAATCCCGCCTGAAATGGTATAAAGCGCCCATAATAGTATTATAAATGGAATATAATCTGCCAGAATAATGTGTAAAATTTGATGCAGTGCGTTTGCCTTATACGCATATAAGAAAGGGATTGCCATGGATGCTGCCCAGAAAAAAGATATTTTTCCAAAATGATTATGCCAGATATGATCTGCAAACAAGGGCAGAAATGCAATGGAAAGCAGCATGCATGCAAAGGGGATGCAACTCCACAGGGGCAGGACTTCTCCTAACTCAATATGTTCGCCTTGGGTTTGTGGTTTTACGCTTTTGTCAGGGTGTTGCACTGATACTTGATCCTGATGAAGGTTTGTTGGACTTGTATTCGAAGATATATTATTGGAAGCAGCAACGGAAATTGGAGAAACGAACAGTATTATTAAGAAAAATATAAATATTAACTTTTCGAATTTCATTAATCTGTTACCCCCGTCATATAAAGTGTTATCAGATAGCTTTGCAAAAGATTATATTATGACTTAAATTTTTTGAGGTAAAATTAATTAATATTTATCAAGCCCATCCATTGCAAAAATAAAATATTGATGTTGAAAAGTTATTTGTATTAATAATTTGTAGCAAGATTATTTTATGAAGTCAAGAAGCAAAAATGTGCGATGTTCTGGTCGGAGCGAGAGGATTTGAACCTCCGACCCCTTGCACCCCATGCAAGTGCGCTACCAGGCTGCGCTACGCTCCGATTTTTAAGGGATAACTATCATTTTCCATGCAAAGTGTCAATAAAGAAATTTGTATCTGGTTGTGCAAATCAATCAAAGGTGTCAGGTCTTTATTTTTTTCTTCATGCTTGAATGGTCATATGCCTTGTGCCATAATATGTTTTATTTTGTTTGTGATATTTTTTTTTGTCAAAGACATTATGTTTGCTTGCTATCGCAGTAACAACAAGGAGTTTGACTATTTAGAGATGGAACAAATTGATTTTTCTGAAATAACAGGTTTGAAAGTCGGTAATGCTCAAACTTTGAGAGCAGCAACAGGGTGCACTATTGTGATATGTGAAAAAGGTGCTGTTGTCGGTGTGGATGTTCGTGGAGGGGCTCCTGGTACCAGAGAGACTGATCTGCTTAATCCTGTTAATCTTGTTCAACAAGCCCATGCTGTTTTATTGGCAGGTGGGAGTGCCTTTGGTCTTGATGCTGCCGCAGGCGTAATGCAGTATTTAGAAGAACATAATATTGGCTTTGATGTCCAGGTAACTAAAGTACCTATTGTTTGTGGCGCAGCTTTATTTGACCTTACAATTGGCGATCACAAAGTTAGACCGGATAGGAAAATGGGTTATCAGGCATGTGTTGATGCAGGATTAAAGGACAAAAAAACAATTAAGTGTGAACATGGAAGTATCGGTGCCGGAACCGGCGCGACTATAGGGAAGATTCTTGGTATGAACCATGCTATGAAAAGCGGTCTCGGATCTTTTGCTTTGCAGGAGGGAAAGTTTAAAATTGGAGCGCTTGTTGCAGTGAACTGCCTTGGAGATGTGATTGACCCTTTGACTAATGAAATACTTGCAGGACCTCTTAATAATGATAATAGTATCAATTGCACAGAAGATATTATGATAAAATCGCTCTCAGATAAGAAAAATTTTTTTAGCGGGAATACAACGATTGGAGTGATTGCAACAAACGCTGATTTTACGCAATCTCAGGCGACAAAACTTGCTTCAATGGCTCAAAATGGATATGCAAGGGCAATTAGACCTGCTCATTCAATGTATGATGGAGATACGATTTTTGCAATGTCGGCAGGAGATGTCCAGGCAGACTTAAGTGTTGCAGGATTACTTGCTGCAAGGGTGATGGAAAGAGCAGTTGTATCAGCTGTGAAAGGCGCTACTTCTCTATTTGGGCTGCAATGCTATAATGATTTAAAAGGATAAAGGGTGATATTAATCTCTTTACCACGCCGTCCTTTGCAACTTAAGAGTTAAGCGCCAATTGCCCCTTAGCTTTTTTTGGTGTCCATTAAATTATTATTGAGTTATGGTCTGTTTATGGTGATGTTATGGGAGAAACGGGAATGTATTGATCCGCCGATTTCAGAAATATGCAGATAATAATCTGTTCCCACCTCTATATCTTCTGGAATATGCCAGTCAAAGCTTTGTGGAGTGACTATTGGGGCTGTTGGGCGCCATTCTCCAACTACCCATTCTTCACCCGTAGATTCTCTATGTAACGTCACACGCGCTCCTTCAATGTGAGGGTGAGTTGTAGTGGAAACTATTATACAAAAGTCTACATGCATTCTACCACCAGGTTGAAAAAAGGTACTATGTGGGGAGAAAACATTTACAATCTGCATGGGGTGATCGCTTGAACAATGAGTCCTTGAATTGTAAAACCAAGTAAAGTTTTTAGTTACTGAATTTATAATCTGTTCTCCATGGGATCCACGCCGATGTTCAATAACCACCTGATAGTCTCCTGCTGCATCAGAATTTATTCTTTGGGTATATGGCATCTTTATTAACCCAGTTTGCTCCCATCGAGCTGTGTTATAGAGTTCAGTAGTACCATGTCTCAAGTTAAATACCACACGATCACCATGCTGCCATCCGTAAACGACACGCCAGCTGACAGGCACGTCAATGTCCAAAGGCAATCTGTAGCCTGCTTCCGGTAAGTAGGATTCAAGGACAGGGGTCGGTGCCGAGGAAACATCAGGTCTGGCTAATACAGAAAAGTGACGCGATTCTGCTGTTGCATGTGCAATTATTCTATGCGTGTAATCTCCTGACATAATATCTGCGACAAATCTTAGACGATAACGTCCTGGTTCGAGTTCGGTTAGAGGAGCCTCAAATGAGGTGGTATCCGGGTTATTGTCTATTGGGACAGGTATTCCCCTTCTTCTCAATCCCGGAAGAGGTATAAAAAAAAGTTGACAATTCACTAATTGTTTTCTATGAGTGCTATATGCTTGAATATGTAAAATTTTATCCTGATATAGCTGTGGTTCTTGTTCTACTATTGCACATATTATTCGTTCACGGGAATCGGGCAGGGAAATGTTAAACGGCTCACTTAATACAGGAGGATTCCCGGAAATAAGTGCCGATATCCTGTAGCCTGTGCCATTATTCTCATAGCTTAACGCGTTTAAAAACCAATAGAATGTTTGTAACCTTTGTCCTCTTTCCAGCTCATGAATATATTTTCTTACTTCCATAATTGTACGTCCATTATGCAATAAAAAAAAATTAATATAACCAGAGTCAATATCAGGGCGGAGATAGTAAGAAATTTGTAATTCCGGTCGTGAAACATTAGTGTGTGAATTTGGAGAAATAAACCTGAACAAGACAGTAGTATCCTTGGGAACCAAGTCAGATACAACCCTTTTCCTGTCAAGCGAAGGTCTTAGAATCTTTTTTACCGGCAAAAATGCTGGCTTTGCTTTATAACCTTTGATTCTATAGAATTTAGCAGATTTACTTTTTTGTTTGTTTCCAATTGGGGGCACAAAGGTTATCTTTCTTTTTTTTGAGATTGTTTTTTTAAAACCTGAAACAGGATGAATTCTATTGCATGCATTACTCAGTTTTTTTCTTTTTTTATCCTGGTTAAATTTTAAATCTGTATCAGAGCGCTGAAAAAGCTCAGCACAAAATAATAGTTTTCCTTTTTTTATAATATTGACTGCATATTTTTTACATTTTTTAAAATTGCCAACAGAACCAATCTGATTCCAGGAAGCATGTGGGGATGTTTTTATATATACCCTGTTTTTTCCTGGATGGATATTTTTAAAACCTGTGGAGCAGCCATTGGAGCATCTTGACAGATTCCTGGAAAATATAATGCTGCCTATTTTGACCTGATGGAGTTTGATCCCTGAATTGTTTACTACCTGGGTTGCAGGCGGAAAATTGCATATGACTGTCTTTTTTTTTGGAGTTGGAGATGAATTTGTATGCTTTTTAATAATTGAAGTTGAAATGGTTTTCTGTGCACAAAACGCTGCTGGCAGACAAGTTATCAATAAAAAAATTAAAGCTGTGATCATGGTAATGAAATTTGTTTTTTTCATGGTCTTCTCCAATTTTGTTTAATAATAAGTGATTTTAGAGTAAAAAAGGCTTATTCTCTTCTTTTTTCGTTATCAAACTCCTTAATTGGTTCATTTCTTCCTTCTTCAATTCCAACTACATATTTCATAAATTACCTCTTTATTGGGATTGCTTATAATCTCTGCAAGAAGAACAATATCGGCAGCATTGGCTATATAGTCTCAAGCTTTGATCGTTCCTTCATTGATATCCCATCAAAACCCCAAGCTGACGGATTTAGTTCGTCAATAATGAAATAATTCTCCTGAATTTGATTGCCCATGATATCAGACATCATTTTCTTGGTTTTTTTCAGCATGGAATTCATCTCTTCTGAATTTGTTGTCCCTTTTGAAACTTTGATATTTATGAAAGATACAAAATCTTGTTCCGGATTAATTTCCCTGCCACCTATCGCCCAGGAAGTATAATCAATTTCATCAATAACGATATTTGTTAAGGCTCTTTCCCGATTCATGTTTTCTACTATTAAATCAGTCAGATTCTTAATTATCTGTTTTTTCATTTCTGCGTTGACCTGGCCTTTTACAACTTTTACATTTACAAACGGCATTTTAAACTCCTTTTAAGAAATCATAGTTCAAATTTATAGAATTTTGTATCGACTTTCATTATTGGGAAATTACTTGGCAATAAATTTTTATTTATCTCAATAAAACCATTTTTTTCATAAAATTTATGCGCAGCTAAAAATTGGGGTGTGGTCCCCAAGTATATATTTTTTAATCTGTTTACAATCGACCAATTTAACAGCTCATTTAAAAGCATACGGGCTGCTTGATATTTTGTCCCCCTGCAGGTCTTGTCTACAAACATTTTACGTAAAGCAGCCTGCCCATTTCCAATGTCAAGTAAACTTATTGTCCCAATTACTTTATTGTTGAATAATGCTACCCAGAAATTGCCCTTACCGTTTTGGTAAAATTCTTTGATATTGCACAAATCAGGTTGGTCTTCTGCTGTGATAGACATCCCAAATTCTTTTTGCTGTATATTAACAATAAGATTAAGAATATTTTCCTGGTATAAGGGTATAAATTTTTTTATCAGAATTTTATCAGAATAATTCATAATTACCTTCTAAGTTTTTATTTGAGCATTCTTCAAACAGAACCCGGAGCTGGGAGTTCGGAAAAGCTATGATGGACACTCAGCAAAATCAAAATTTGTGTCAAAGCTGCAATTGGCTGGATAATCAGACGATTGCGGTGCATTCTCTGGAAGCAGTGGAAGAATCCCAGAATCAAAATCCGAAACCTGCTTAACCTTGGGATATCCCACAGATATGCTGTCGCATGTGGGTGTGCCCGCAAGAAGCATTGGCGCATGAGCAGAGTCAAGTGGGTGAATATGTACCACCAATATTTTTTATCTATAATAACTACTCTTTTTGCGTTATCAAGATCCTTAATTGGTTCATCTTTTTTTTCAAATGATTTTTATCTTTTCACACAAAACGGCAATTGGAATTTAGGTATTGACAGTTTCTGGGCTTGTTCGACTGACATTTTTAATTTCGGGTTTGGATCGGTAAATGATTCTTTGAAAAGATTGGCTTTCCTGATATATCCGGCAACCCGATTATTAAAGAATCTGACAGCTATTTCAGCGTTCTTACAATAGTAGGTATTTATACCAGAATGGGATAATAATCGCTCATCCGCTCCGCGGTCTAAGATATTTTCTACCAGCGGTTTTATTTTCTCCAGCAAGTTTGCAATATTATCCATGATTTGTATCTCTTCTGTTGTTGCTGATCCATCAGAAAAATCCACATCTTCTAATAATTTATTGATCTGCCCCTCATTTGCTATGGATTCGAGAGCAGCCAATGGGATAACAAATTGTAGGTATAAGCAGTCCCGGTCTGGCGCATTGTCACCCATTGAATTGCATATTTCAATTCCACTGTTAACTGTGTCGAATAGGTGATTTGTAACATCGGTACTTTTGCTTTTCCAGTAGGCCGTACTCGCAATACGATAGTATGATATTGCATCCAGAGCTTTGCCCGTTTTATTTTTCAGTTCATTCCCTTCTTTCCTTGCATGATCTCCAATTTGTATCAGTTCATCAGGTATCTCTATTACAGGATCAACTTGTTTTCCTTGAAGGAGACGAGCTAACTCATTATCGGTTCGAATGATATCTGTCCCTCGCTGCACATCTTGTACAGTTGCGCATCCTGATAACGAGATAATTATAATACCTGTAACAATGCTTCTTAAAAATTTCTTCATAACTATACCTCTCTATGATGATAGAATTTTATCAATTTTATCATTGGCTGGGAGAACTCCCTCAGCAAGTACACTGCTGATAAGGGATTGAACTATTTTTAGAATGCTATCACTGCCGAATTTTTCAGGGGCGTCTGATGCTCTTGAAATTAGGTCTTTAAAAAAATGGTCTACAATGTCCGGTTGTTTATAGAGACCTGCCAGATTTCCTCCCATTGCCTCGATCACTTCAATCAAGACAGCCTGTAATGTTTTACCAAAAAGCAGTGATTTCCCGGACCGTTTTTCAGAGTTCCATGCATCACTTGCCACATTCAAAATAGAACCTATTACTGTCACGGCAATTGCATTGGCTTCATTTTCTGATGAAATCCCGAAAAGCCGACCGGGATTTGCTGCTGCTTTCTCTGTTGCAACCCTTGCAATAATTATCCATTCGTCGCTCGATAGCAGGAGGTTGTCGTCTTTGGCCATTACTTCAGCGATACCGGCAATAACATTCTGTAATTCAATATTCTTAACACCGAGCATGCCAGGCGTTTTAGCTACTTGCGCAAGAATTACTTTGCATAGTTCAAGTAGTTGGTTATCACTGAAAGCTCCCAATGTCTCCGTATATAATCCATTAGAATCATAGTTTCTGACTGCTTCAGCCAAACCATTCGTAACTTGTTTTATGGCTTGATCAGCAATTTTTTCCCATGGTTCACCATGATTAAATTTTAGAATAGAGGGTGCGTTTTCACCAACAGTTTCGATCACCATGGCGGCAAGGGATGCACCAAGTGGTCCATTAAAACGCGGATATTCAGCAAGAGTCTCGGCAGTACCTCTTAAAAGATCTTTGTATAATTCAATTTCTGGTGCATCACCCTGACCAATAAAAAGTTCAGGTCTATTAACTGCGACATTGAGCCCAGATTGATAAATACGGATCATTCCCTGCTCACTAAAAATATGAACAATACTGCTTTCACCTGTAATATCGCGGATTGTTTCAAAAAGGGCTGTTGTTACTGCTCCAAGTGCCTGGTCTTTATTGTATTTTTTACCAAGGTAATTTTCAGGATTTTCAGCTATGATTTTGAAGGCTGCCTGTGCTGACGGACCTGCCAGAACATCTATCATCTCACGATAGTTCATTTGCTCATGGATAGTTTCAGGTAGTGTATCTACGATAGGCTTGGCAATCCCTTGAAAAAGATTGGCTACATCATCATCACTGAAAATCATTGATGGATTAGATGACAGGCTTGATAATCCTGCACGTAAAAAAATTCCAACTAAACGATTGGCAAAAGTGTTTTCCTGCCCAAATTCAGCAACATCATTGGGAATCAGTTTACTCATATTGTTAGCAAAAGAAACAACTAGCTTTTCACCACTATTCCCTATACCAAAAAGCGTTGGATTCGACGAAACAAATTCCAGACCTATATCGGTCAGGGTTAAAGCCATTCGAACAAATGCACTTGGTGGCTTCCGCTCTTCACGCCACTGCTCGACCATGCGGCCGCCTGCAAGCATTATTGCCTCATGCTCAGCTTCTTCATCAACCTTGTTTTCTTTTCTTAGTTCTTGTAAGGCTTTTATTTTAAGCATATGGGCAAAAGCATCATCGATTAATTTTTTGTCTTCTGTTCCAAGGTTTTGTATCTCTTTATTCCAAACTTTAGAGAATACCGCTTCTGTTTGAGTGTAGTGCTTGTTATCATTTAGAAATGAATATAGAATATCGAATCTTGAATCATCAGGTAATTTTAAATTTGGGAGAAACACATTCCTGTCCCTGGCATGTTCTTTATAAAGATCTGCACCTGCTTGTGCAGCCCTTAATGTTGCTTGAATTCCGAAGATTATCAGTGTGTGATTCATAAGTTTACCTCTTTGATAAATTTATAGAACAATGCCCTTTGGACCCATTCCCTTTGACGGTAGACCGAACGCGGAAACTCCTGCTTCCTTTAAAGTATCTTTGACTACATCATCAACGATTTTTTTGCGTTCATCTGCATCACCATTGGCATCCCTTGCAGCAAGGCGATCCTCATCAGATGCATTTGGGTTTTTTAATCCCTTGCGGATCTGGGAGAGGCGTTTCGCGACATCAAACCAGAATGGTGCGCCAAGACCAATAAGAATCCCAGTTATAATAACTTTCATTACCCAGACCATGAAACCTGCGGCATCACTTTTAAATGTAGTTAGTAGACATGCCCAAAAACCTTTGCAGGTTTTCTCCTCATTTTCTAAGATGATGTCTTTGCAGTCAGGACATGCTTTTGATAATTTGATTACGTCTTTTCCAAAGGAGCAGTTTGGATAATAGTCCCAACCGATGGGAACACCAAGATCTCTCAATTCTGAAATCTGATTTTTGGCATTCTGAATTGATTTTTGAATAGCTGCAATCTCTGAGCTTTCAGAAATATTATCTTCAATCTCTTTCAATTCAATTTTAAGGCGGTTAATTTCCTTTGAACTCTTATTGTCTTTTTCAGCGGTAACTATCGCACTCTTCTTTTCACTCTCCTTTAAATAGAGCTCATTCAAGGATTTTATTGCCGCTTGAACTTTTTGATTTTTTTCTATCAGGCTTTCCTGTTTTTCAATCACAGATAGAGTTAATCTGGGATCTGCCCGATATGCATCAAAAATGCGTAGACCATCGATATTTGCAGTGAGTGCCAGAATAACACCAATCGCTATCGAATACATCTGTGCATGTTCCTTAAAGCGGGCAGAAACGGATGAACATAGCTCTTCATATTTACGTGCAATCCGATTCAATTCTATTTTAAGATGGTTACTGGCTTCAAGGGATGCAGTTTTAACAGTCTTGCTTTCAGCAAGGCATCGAAGTACAAATTCTAAAGTGACCTTTTTATAATTCCCTTTAAGATTTTTTGTTTTATTAAACCTGGATATAAAATCAGAAAGGATCTCTTCTTTATTATCTTTACTATCCCAGTCGATTTCGTTAACTAAATTTATTCCGTTAACAGGGTTTTCAATCACTTTAGAAAAAAAATTTGAACGTTCTTCCGGGCTTAAATTCAAAGGACCCTGGTCAAGTTCATCGTTTAATTTTTTTATCACCTCGAATAAATTCTTTTTTTTTATTCTGATGATACGAAAATAAGCTTCCATAATTATGGTTACAACGGTCGCAAAAGCTGCTAAAGTTAATGCAAAAGTCAATGATGCATCCAGTAATTGCATAGTGCCTCCTTTTAATTGTTATCTAAATAGAGTATTTTGTGTTGGATGTTGTGAATGAAACGACACAATTGCTCGACAAACACCGGACTCTGCGTTGCCAAATAAACAGTGTCTCCATCTACTATAGCCTGGGGATAGTGTCCCAGAGGTAAGGGGGCTTCTTCTGTCTAAATCATTTGCATTTCAAATTTTCCTATAAATCGATAGTAGTCTTAAACACAATAACAGCATCCCCGATAATCCGACTCAACTCGGGTTGCCCTAATTCATTCAATTCCATTTCCACTGTCTCCATTGCTTTCCAATATAGTTCTGGATGAACTGGATAAGGAATTGGAAAAGCGCAAACTTTATTTTGTCAGATATGCTGATGATTTTGTGATTTATCTTAAAAGTCACAAAGCTGCAATCTCGGGCCAGATACTTTCTTAACCTTGGGATATCTCACAAATATGCTGTTGCATGTGGGTGTGCCCGCAAGAAGCATTGGCGCATGAGCAGGGTCAAGTGGGTGATTATTGCTTTGCCAAATAAATATTTTCTTTTTAACCTTGGTCTATATTTGCCGGGGAACTAACTTCCCTTATCAGCCGAACCGCCTTGGTACTGATCGGTATGCCGGGTGGTGTGGGAGGCTCCTCAGTGATGGGGAGTCCTATCCCGATAGCAAAATTTTACTTAACAATTTTATAGCCAGCACTTTTTAATGATGATCTTGTATAGGCAAACAACATT
>CAZTEM010000043.1:0-26063 GCA_964612755.1 uncultured Desulfobacterales bacterium
TATAAAAAGCCCGATCAGGCTTATACCTGATCGGGCTTTTTTTATTTCTGCAATTGTTTTTCAATTGAATTGTTTATGCGTGATCTCTAGGAGTTGATTTGTAAGAAAAATCTTGTTATGAGTTAATATAGATTTTAGAAAGCTGATCTGCAGATATGGAAAGGTGTTATGAATAATACAAAAGTTGTAAGTTTTGATAATATTAAAAAAATTATAGAAAAAGAAAGAAAAAAGGATAAAAGAATAGTATTTACCAATGGGTGTTTTGATATTCTTCATGCAGGTCATGTGAGTTATTTAATACGCGCTCGTTCTTTTGGTGATTTTCTTGTTCTTGGCTTGGATTCTGATAGAGCAATAAAAGAGATTAAGGGATCAAAACGACCTATTATTGAACAGAACCAGAGGGCAATTGTATTGTCTGCATTGGCTTGTATCAATTGTATTGTTTTTTTTGATAAAAATGATCCTGAAAATTTGATCAGACAAGTTCTGCCTGATGTACTTGTTAAGGGAGCTGATTGGGAAGAAGATAAAATAATAGGAGCAGAATTTGTAAAAAAAAATGGCGGTATTGTAAAGAGGATTGAATTTGAATATGATATTTCAACTACAAAAATAATTAAAAGGATTGGCAACCTTTTTTATGGTCAAAAATAATATAATAAAAACTCCTGAGAAACTTGAGTTTACAAATTTGAAAATATTTCCTCAAATTGTTCATTCGGTTTTTACTAGACGAGGTGGAGTAAGTAATAACCCTTTTGATTCTTTGAATATTAGTTTTTCAACCGGCGATAAAAAAGAGTTTGTAGAAGAGAATAGAAACAGAATTGTAAATACCTTGAACCGGAATGCAATACCTATTTTTATAGAACAGGTGCATGGTAATAGTATAGTTGTGTTAGAAAATGATTCCAGAGAAATACCTTTACTAAAGGCAGATGGAATAATCACCTCTGTTAAGGAAAGATTATTGTTTATTCAAGTTGCAGACTGCCAATCTGTTATGATGTTTGATCCTGAAAATAATGTTATAGCTAATGTCCATTCAGGATGGAGGGGCAGTATTAAAAATATTATTGGCAAATGTGTTGACCTGATGGTTAAAAAATTTAATACAAACCCTGCAAGCATAGTTGCAGGTATCAGCCCATCTTTAGGTCCATGCTGTGCCGAGTTTATAAATTTTAAAGAAGAAATTCCTGAAGATTTGTGGAAGTTTAAAATAAAAAATAATTTAAATTTTGATTTTTGGGAATTAAGTTTTTATCAGCTTTTACAAAAAGGTGTCAGGGCTGATAATATTGAAAATATGAATATCTGTACAAAATGTTTTTCAAAAACTTTTTTTTCTTACAGGGAAGAAAAGCGTACTGGCAGGTTTGCATGTGTCATTGGACTTGTTTAGTATACAGCACTTTATTTAGGTGATTAAATAATATATCAGTAAAAAATAAGCAAACAGGATATTAAATTTGGAAAAGAAATTTTTACTAACCGAAAAGGTTAAAGCTTCAGGATGAGCTGCTAAACTTGATCCAGGGACGCTGGATCGAATAGTCAGCAAGCTTAATATAAAAAAACATCCTGATTTGATTGTAGGTATAGAGACTTCTGATGACGCAGGTGTTTTTAAAATAAATTCTGAGCTTGCATTAGTGCAGACTTTAGATTTTTTAACTCCTGTTACAAATTCTCCCTATGAATTTGGTCAGATAGCAGCAGCTAATTCACTAAGTGATGTTTATGCAATGGGCGGTGCACCGCTTACTGCTATGAATATTGTCTGTTTTTCTTGTGAAGAACTTAATGAAGATGTGTTGAAAGAAACACTTGAGGGTGGAATAGACAAAATTAATGAGTCTGGAGCAACTTTGCTTGGCGGCCACAGTGTAGATGATAAAGAGTTTAAGTATGGACTTTCTGTTACAGGAACTATACATCCTGAAAAGGTATGGGCAAATAAAGGAGCTTTTCCAGGAGATACTATTATTTTAACCAAGCCGATTGGAACAGGAATCATTGCCACAGCAATAAAAGCAAAACTTGCTGACAGTGATATTTCAAAAAGAGCTGCCAGTATTATGTCTGAATTAAATAAGTATGCAGCAGAGATAATAAAAGATTTTAAGGTAAACGCCTGTACCGATATAACAGGTTTTGGGCTTTGCGGGCATCTGCTTGAGATGGCACGGGCAAGTGATGGAAGAATTATACTGTTTTCAGACAAAGTGCCTGTTATTCAAGGGGCTGAAGAGTTTGCTGCAATGGGAATGATTCCAGCAGGTGCCCATAAGAACAGGTCCTTTTGCAATAAGGATATAAAAATTCATAAAAATGTAAATAGGATATGTCAGGATATTTTATTTGATCCTCAGACTTCAGGAGGTCTTATAGTCAGTATGAATAAAAAAGAGGCTGAAATCTGTATTAAAAGATTACAAGACAATGGTATTGAGGCAGAGGCAATAGGTGAAGTTTATAAAGAAAATTCCCAACAAGGGTTAGTTGAAATAATATGATCATTTTTATTGACTAAAACGAAACCATATGATATTTGCTTTTGAGGTATTATAAAAAGGCTCAATTATGAAGGATGAGAAATTTAAGAGCATTAGAGAACTAGGCTATTATAGCAGTTTGGGACTTTCGGTTTCATTTGCAATATTCATAGGTCTTTTTTTAGGAGTGTGGCTTGATAAGAAATTTGATACAACCCCGGTTTTAACTTTGATTGGTTTGGGTATGGGGATTGTGGCAGGCTTTAGAAACCTTATAAGAGCAATGAACAAAAGTAAGAAACTTTAAGGATTATAATTTATGGAGATCACAAAAAGGTTAATTGATTTTGTCAGTAGATCTAATTTTTTTCTTTTTGTTATTCTGACTTTGTTTAGTATGATAAACACTTCTTTTAAATTCACCTTAGGCGTTGTGACGGGCGCAATTATTGCAAATATTAGTTTTTATCTGCTTAAAAAAACTGTTAATAAAGCATTTGAATATCCAGAAGAGGTGGTTAAAAAAGGGCGCATGATTTTAATCAGTGTTCTTGTGAAATATTATATAAGATTTGCAATAAGCGGTGTTATAATTTTTTTGCTCATCGCAGGAAATATTGTAAATCCATTGGGGTTGTTAGCAGGACTTTCAGTTGTTGTTGTCAGTATCTCACTTGCAACAATATTTGAACTAACAAGACTTATTTTCAAGGAGGCAATGTAAAGTGGAACATCCATATATGTTTTTGGTAAAATTTTTTGAAATGCTCGGATTCGGGCACTGGGCTCATAGTAATCCCCATATCGTTTATATGTGGGCAGCCATGATAGTGATGATTATTTTTGGCTGGCTTGCAGGGAAAAATGTTCAACTTGTTCCAACGACTTTGCAAAATATATTTGAAGTTTTGATATCTGGTTTGGAAGAATTTATGGTTACTATTACTGGTGAGGAAGGTAGATGGGTCTTTCCGCTTGCAGCTACTATTTTTCTTTTTATCCTTTTGGGTAATTTAATGGGGCTTGTACCTGGATTATTTCCGCCGACCGCAAACATTAATACTACTTTAGGTTTAGCTTTGGTTGCTGTTCCTTTTTCATGGATGGTAGGTATCAAATATCATGGTATCAAATATATTAAGCATTTTTGCGGTCCAGTCTGGTGGATGATCCCTCTTATGCTTCCCATTGAGATTATTGGTCATTTTGCAAGAGTACTTTCTCTTACATTTCGTCTTTTTGGAAATATGATGGGACATGAACTTGTTGTCGGGATATTATTAGGGCTTGCAGGATTGTTTCTCGCTCCTCTCCCGATAATGGCGTTGGGTGTTTTTGTTGCTTTAGTTCAAGCTTTTGTATTCTTTTTACTTTCAGTCATGTATATAGCAGAAGCAATCGAGTCTTCTCATTAATTTAAATGAGATAAAATAGTAGTTTACGGGAATTGGAAGAAGCCCGTTATTATTTATAATATATTTAAAGGAGTTGAAAATGGAGTTTTTTATCGCAAGTGTATGGGCAGCAGGTTTGGCAGTTGGAATCGCAGCATTTGGTTGTGGTATAGGTCAGGGAATGGGTCTTAACGGCGCTGTAAGTGGTGTTGCCAGAAACCCGGAAGCATCTGGTAAAATTACAGTTACTCTTCTTATTGGTCTTGCAATGATTGAGTCTCTTTGTATTTATGCATTGGTTGTTGCTTTGATTCTTATCTATGCTCATCCTCAAGCAGCTGCAATCGCAGAGATGTTAGCACATTAATATTTTTTTGCTTTAGTTACAGCTAAAAAATATTTACTTTAATAAAAGGAGTATTAGATTCTCATTTATAGAATTTAATACTCCTTTTATATTTTATAATAATTCATATTAAAGAACTTGATATTATTAAAAACCCTTTCTTTATTATAAATTTTTAACTTGCTTAAAAAAAAATATATTGCTATATAATTAAGATGACCGTATAGTTGTTCTGTGGAGTTATGTATTTAGGGGGCATGATGAGTGCACATTCGAGTGGAGAGTCATTAGATTTTAATAATTTAAATGGAACTGATTTGGATTCTGCTACCAGGCAATCCTTTCGTGTATCAATTGGTGAACGAAACGATTGCTTTGTTAAAATAGAACAGACAAAGTATATATTGGTGGATATAAGCGCTAATGGGGTTAGCTTCTATACTAAATCAGGGAAGAAATTCCCCATTGGGACTGTTTTATCTGGTTGTGAGCTGACACTTAATAAAGAATCAATAAAAGATCTCAAAGGTAGAATCGTGCATAATTCTTCAGAACCAGTACATCATGAACACGATATTGAGACAGAATGGTTATGTGGTATGTTATGGGATGATAACCAATATGATAAGGAAGAACTTATAGAATTAAACTTTGAATCTTTAAAAAAGGATATTCTGTCGAAAAACGTTCCAGACGATATAGGTGAATAGGAGGATTGGATAGGCATGGGTGATAAAAAAGAGCGAATTGATCATATTCTTACTCAAAAAGTCACTGATAATCAGGATAGTGCTAAGTTAAACAGCCTGCTGTACCGGGACAAAGTTGCAGAGGGCGAAGAAGAAAAAGAAGATAATTCTCAGAATACATCGATGCTTTCTTTTATGTGGGGAGATGATACTGATAAGAAAAAAAGAAAATCTATATCAAAAAAGGAGCCTGCTAAAGCTAAAGATATTGATGATCAAGTGAAACCAAGTTCTCATGGGAAAACAATTATTAGGGAAGGTAAAGACTCTGTGGAAATTAATAGAGACGGAATTTCTTTGAAATTAGGAGAATCTGAAGAAGGAAAGTTGAAGCTGAAAGTATCAGTTGGGAAAAGAAAAGATATCTCAAAAAAGAGACTGGTTAAGATTGCTATGAACGCAATAATAAAGGAATTGACGAAGGAGGAATAGTGGCTAAGATTATTTGCCCTAAATGCGGGAAAGAGCATGAAGTAGATGAAAACAAATTAAAGAAAAAGTTTTTATTGAAAAAGAGATTTATTGCAAGATGCAAAGTCTGTAATAATAGATTCCCTGTACAATCAGAGGAATATGAGACTGATACATCATCTCCTAAGGAAGGATTTAGATATAAAAGTAAAAGTGCAAGAAAAATCTGCATTACTTTGAGTAAGGGAGGCGTAGGTAAAACCACGACTTCTGTTAACTTGAGTGCAGGTTTAGCTCTGGCAGGGCATAAAGTGCTTTTAATAGATACTGATACACAGGGACAATGTGCTTATATCCTGGGAGAAAACCCCAAGGTTGGTTTAACAGAGCTTTTGACTGGAGAACTGCCTGCAGATGAAGTTGTTGTCCAGTCCAGAGAAAATTTAGATTTAATAGGTGGTGGAAAATCCCTTGCAGGCATCAAGCGGATGATAACCAGAAAGAGTTTTGGCGGTGAATGGACTCTTAGTGAAGCTATGAAAGAATTTGATCATAAATATGATTATGTCATTATTGATACCTCCCCTGGGTGGGATCAGCTTACTGTAAATGTTCTATTCTATGCTTCAGAGGTCTTAGTGCCAATGGCATTGGAATTTATGCCTCTTCATGGTCTTGCTGAGTTTATAAAAAGATTAGGTTCAATACAGCAATATCGTAAAGAAATAGCTCTTAAATATATACTTCCTACTTTCATGGATGCGAGAGTTAAAGGCCCTCAACAGATTTTTACGCGTATTAAAAAATTGTATCCTGAGTATATATGTAAACCTATTGGCTATAGTGAAAATTTGAGTGAAGCACCATCCTACGGCAAAACAATATTTGAGTTTGCTCCTGGATGTAACGCCTCAATTGATTATAGAGAACTTGTAAGGCGCGTTGCTCGAGATAACTCTTTATTATTATAAATTATAGACTTGTTCTCCTTCTATAATTTCCAATGAGTTATTTTTTAAAATAGTAATTGCTTTATCAATATCATCAAACCTGAAAACCATAATTGCGTTATATGCTTTTGGGTTTGCAAAAGCATACATATATTCAACATTTATATTTTGCGCATAGATAGGATCCAGTATTTTGTTTAGACCGCCTGGTGAGTCATCTATGCTGACAGCAATTATGTTTGCTCTGCCAACTATAAATCCTGCTTTTTCCAATGCTGACTCTGCTTGATTAATATGATTTACTACCATCCTTAAAACGCCAAAGTCTGTGGTGTCTGCAAGGGATAACGCCCTTATATTAACTCCTGCATCTCTTAAAATAGCCGTTACTTCTGCAATACTCCCAGCTTTGTTTTCAAGAAATATTGATAATTGTTCGGCACGCATTTATCTGCCCTCCTGTTTAAATGGAATTATTATTAAAGTTCTCCTTTAAACTCAGGTTTTCTTTTTTCAAGGAAAGCTTTAGTTCCCTCTTTTGAATCTTCACTTGCCATGCACAGGGCAAATGCATCATTTTCAAAACAGATACCAGTATTAAGATCAACATTATTTGCAATTGATGTTGTTTGTTTTGCAGCTCGAAGAGATGGTCTGCCCATGGAGGCAATTTTTTTTGCAGTTTTTATTGTATTTTCCATTAATGACTCATGGGGAAATATTTTATTGACAATACCTATTGCCTGGGCTTCTTCAGCAGTAATGGTTTTTCCAGTAAAAATAAGCTCTTTGGCACGGTTTTCACCAATAAGCCTGGTAAGTCGTTGAGTCCCTCCAAATCCAGGTATGAGCCCAAGGGTTATCTCCGGCAGACCAAATAAAGCTTTTTCAGAAGCATAAATAAAATCACAGGCTAAAGCCATTTCAGTACCTCCACCCAATGCAAATCCGTTTACAGCGGCTATTACAGGGATGGATAAATTTTCAAGATTAGAAAGAGCTTCTTGTCCTTTTTGGGAAAAATATTTTGCTTGAAAAGAATCCATTTTAGTAAGTTCAGAAATATCTGCTCCTGCAATAAATGATTTTTCTCCGGCTCCTGTGAGAATGAGAACTTTTAATTCATGATTATTTTTGATTTGTGCAATGGCTATAATTAATTCATCAATCAGGGCATTATTTAAAGCATTCAAAGCTTTTGGCCGGTTAAAACTTAAGGTCGCAATACTATTATCAATATCAATATTTAAATTTTCAAATGGCATTTTATTCTCCTTTATATAATTTTAAATGCTTTTCGGGTTTGTTGCATTAATATATTTTTCAACTCCATTGGTTATGGAATCACAAATACTATTTTGATATTTATCAGTAATCATTCTTTTGCATTCGGCTTTATTACTGATAAAAGATGTCTCAACTAAAATTGCAGGCATTCTGGCACCAAGCAGGACATAAAAGGGAGCCTGCTTAACACCGAGGTTTTTAATTCTTGAATAATGCTTTTTCATATTTGAAATTAGTGAACTTTGTACAATTGAAGCGAGCCTGCTTGACTCTTTTACTTTAGCATTCTGCATTAAATCATTTAAAATTGACTCAAGATCACTTATATTTTTCTTTGAGGTTGCATTTTCCCTTGCAGCTACTGTGATAGCCTGGTCATCGGTTGCAAGATTTAAAAAATAAGTTTCAAATCCGATAAGTCTTTTATTATTAGAAGCATTGCAATGAAGAGAGATAAACAGGTCAGCTTTTTTTGTATTTGCTATGGCAGTCCTTTCTTCTAAGGCAATGTATTTATCTGTTGCCCGTGTAAGTATAACTTCGCACTTAAGCTTATCTCTAAGTTTTTTAGCAAGTTTTTTAGCAAGTTTAAGTGTAATATCTTTTTCCCATATTTTTTTTAGATATCCTGGAGCTCCAGGATCTTTCCCGCCATGCCCGGGATCAATAACAATTTTTCTGACTCCCAGAGCAAGTTGTTTTGCAATACTTGAAGATTGTATATTATCAGTTGTGATCCTGTGGTCCGGCTGTTTTCTAATAGAAGCAATTTTAACTTCAGGTTTTGCTTCGGCATTTTCTCCCCAGACATCAAGAACTATTCTGAAAGGATCTTTTAAGCAAAATACTTTATAGCTTTTAAAAGATTTAATATCCACAACAACTCTTACGGAATGTGGTGCATGTTGCCCTGCACGCGCCCTTTTCAGCAGATCATCATCAATGGGAGTATGCTCTGGAAAATTATTTGCTAATCTGGAATTATGTATATCAACATATAGTCTTTGAAATGGCACATTAATTGTTGGATCTTTTTTAAGCAGCTTATATGTAAAGTCTCGTTCGTCCTGGGCATCCACGACAATTCTGGTATATTCAGGGTTGGACCAGAATCGTAAGCTTGTTACAAAGGTATCTTTGGTTACAACAGCGTTTGTATGGAAAACACCATTTGTTACCAGGGGTGCTAATAATGGTTTGGTGCCTTCTTTTACAGATTTTTTCGTCTTGATTTTTTTATCTTGACTTGTTCGATTTGTTGCAATAGTTATTTTAAGGCTCTTTAAAAGTTTATCTGCCCTATACCTATAGGCACTTTTTGGATATTTTCGTTTTACTCGGGTAAGTAAATCAATAGCATTTTTTTTATCCATTTGCATTTTTGAACGCTGGAATAATTTAAGGTAAAGCTCAGCTGCTCTATATAAACCTGCAGGTGCCCATCCGCTTTCAGGGTATTTTGTATTAATATTCTGATATTTATTAATACAATTAATCCAATTATGTCTGTAAGACATCTTTGTCTTGGAGTTGCGCAAAATTTTATACGAGGTATCAGCACCAAGATATTTTTGTCTTGGAATGTCAATGGCAGAGTAGCATGGACTTGATATAAACAGACTAATAATTGATAATATAGAAATTAAGATATGGATATATTTTGATGGATTAAAGATCATTTTCATAATTTTATCTGCTGTTTCATATCGTTTAACAGGTTAAGCGCTTCAATCGGTGTAATGGTTGATATATCGATTTTATCAATCATTGCAGCAAGCTTATTTTCATTAACGGTAAATAAATCAAGTTGTTTTGCTTCATGATCCTTAGTATCTTTTTGAGGTTTTTTTGTAAGAGATTGACTGGTTTTATTATCTTTATTATTATTTTCTATATTTAATAATATTGTTTTAGCATTTTTTATAATTTGATCAGGAATCCCTGCAAGCCGTGCTACCTGTATACCATAACTTTTATTAGTGCCTCCTGGAATAAGTTGGCGTAAAAAAACTATATTATCATTATATTCTTTAACTGCAATATTAAAATTTTTAAACCTTGGTAAACTATCTTCTAATTTAATTAATTCATGGTAATGGGTTGCAAATAAAGTTTTTACACCTTTTCCATTTAGATTATGCAGATATTCGGCAACAGCCCATGCAATGCTCATCCCGTCATATGTACTGGTGCCTCTGCCTATTTCATCTAAAATAATAAGGCTGTCTTTAGTTGCATTGTTTACTATATTTGCTGTTTCTTCCATCTCTACCATAAATGTGCTTTGCCCCTGGGAAAGATTATCAAGGGCTCCAACCCTTGTAAAGATTTTATCAATAATGCATAGAGATGCCTTTTCAGCAGGAATAAATGATCCTATTTGAGCTAGGAAAGAAGTAAGTGCAACCTGGCGTAAAATTGTTGATTTTCCTGCCATATTGGGACCGGTAATAAGCAGCACCTGATTGGTTTTATTATCTAAAGATATATTGTTAGGGACATATCTTTCTTTGCTGGCTATTTTTTCGACAACAGGGTGTCTTCCTTCAATAATGGATATTAAACCATTGGAATTGATTTCAGGTTCAATATAATTGTTTTCTATGGCAAGTTTTGAAAAGCATAATAAAACATCAACCCTGGCAAGAAAAGATGCTATCTTTAATATCCCAGGCACTTTTTCTGCAATACTTTCCCTTATTTCACAAAATATTGAGTATTCCAAAGCAGACCGTTTTTCCTGGGCATTCAGTATAGTTGATTCAACTTCTTTAATTTCTTCGGTAATAAATCTTTCAGAATTTACAAGGGTTTGTTTTTTTATGTATGTTACAGGCACTGATTGAGCCTGAGCCTTTGAAACTTCAATAAAATATCCGAATATTTTGTTATATTTTATTTTAAGGGAGCTTAACTTGGTTGCTTCTTTTTCTTCGGCTTCCACTTTTGCAATCCATTGTTTCCCATTACGTGAAATTTCAAGTAATTCATCAAGATCTTTGTTAAACCCTGTATTAATTATACCTCCCTCATTAAGACCATGTCCTGCATCTTCACGTATTGCAGAATGAATAAGCTGTGCAAGTTTTAAAAGCTCATTGATTGTTGTGTCAAGAGCATCAATATCCTTACCTACAAGAAGTTCGGATGAGAATCCCTTAAGATTATTAAATAAAACCGGAATATTAAGCAGTGATGTCTTAAGTGCAAGAAGATCCCTTGCATTACAATGCTTCATGGATATCTTGCTTGCAATACGTTCAAGATCATAGATTTTTTTAAGCTGGTTCTGGCAAGATTCCATGAGGCTTGAGGAATCAATTGCCTGGCGTATAGCTTTAAACCGTTGTTGAATAATGGTTTTTTCCTTTAAGGGATATTTAAACCATGTTTTTAATAATCTTGCACCCATTGCTGTAACAGTCTTATCAATGACATCAAGTAGAGAACCTTTTTTATCCCGGGTCTGTAAATTTTTAAAAAGTTCAAGATTCCTGCATGATCTATTATCAATTATCAGATGGTTTTTTAATTCATAGGGAATAATTTTGGTAATATGTGTTATTTTATTAAATTGTGTGTCTTCCACATAGGAAAGAATAGCACTCGCAGCAGCAATGCCTGATGTGAACATATCACACCCAAACCCTTCAAGACTTCTGGTATTAAATTTTTCACAGAGCTTTGAATGTGCATCCCCAAGGTCAAAATATTGTTTCTCAAGATAGGTGATATTGTTATCAGTAAATATTTTTTTTATATAATTATAATTTGGGTTGTTTTGAAAATATTCAGGGAGTAAAATTTCGCTTGGTTCTATTTTCAATGCTTCATCAATAAGGGAGAATGGGATTTTTCCATTTTCACTATCCACTTCAATGACATGGAACTCACCTGTTGAAATATCTAAAAAAGCAAGCCCGGCTTTGATATTATTATTAAACAATGCAAGAATAAAATTGTTTAGGGTTTTGTCAAGAAGGTCTTCATTGATTATCATGCCAGGAGTAATAACTCTTACTACGTCACGTTTTACAAGCCCTTTTGCAAGGGCAGCATCTTCGACCTGTTCACATATTGCAACCCTGCAATTGTTTTTTACAAGTTTTGCAATGTAATTATCAGCAGCTTTAATAGGTATGCCACACATTGGAACAGGGTTTTTATCATTTTTATTCCTTGATGTAAGAGCTATATCAAGAATAGGTGCTGCTTTCTCAGCATCCCCATGAAACATTTCATAAAAGTCTCCCATGCGATAAAACAGGATGGCATCCTTATAATTTTTTTTGATGGAAAGGTATTGTTCCATCATGGGTGTGTTTTTAATATCGGGCATAAAAAAGAGTTTTCAGCATTTGCTTATTATGTTGATTGAGCCTGGTCAGGAGATTGTTCTTCATGATTATCAGTTGTTTGTTTAATATATGGATCATTATTGAATTTATCAAGTTCAGTCTTTAGGGATACTACCTGATCATGATATGAATTGATGTCCCGATTCAGTAGTTTTATAATTTTTCTTGATTTAAAAGCTGAAAATATCCATAAATACCCTGCAAATAGAAATCCTAAACCAAAAAAAATTCCAAAGTAGCCGATATTCATGACGTAGGGGAGATTCCACTGCCAGTTCTGGAGTTTGAGATCAATCAATAAAGAATGTGTGTCAAGAAAATATTCATTGTTTTGATAGATGATTAACCCTAAAAAGATAAGAATAATAAAGAAAAGACTGATTTTAATTTTTTTCATTTAGCTGCTCCAAACTTTTAATTGAGTTTATTAGCCATGTTTTGCATAATTATAAAGTTTTTTGAATAATAGAACAAGTATATATTTTTTTCAATCTTTTCCAAGGGATCTATTTAAATATTAAAATATTATTGTTCAAATCCCCAGCGGGCAACTATTATTGAAAACCATGCGATTATTACAGCTAAAAATTGCCTGCCTCCGTTATTAAAAAAAAGGATTGTGATTTTTCTTAAAATTTGTGCGGTATTATGAAAGCAAAGCTTTTCTTCCATAAAATACATAATTGTCAATGACAAATCCAGACAGGTAATGAAAAAAAATATCTGGATAGCACCTATCATAGCAAGGGTACGAATTTTCAATGATAGACCTGGCCAGCAAATCAATAATGGGAAAATTATTGCCGGATAAAGAGCAATAAAAGAGATTTTAATGGTTTTTTGATACTTGATCTGTGCCCGGACAGATTTATTGTTTTTAATTACTTCGCCTTCTATGACTGCCTCACAAAAAAGTTCTTTTCCCTGTTTTTCTAGTTTTATGGAACGAAATTTAAAATAATCAGGATAAAGGGTATTAAGTGTTACTTTTACAAATGGTAAGTAAATACGAGAGTATTGTGAAAAAAATATATAGAAAAAACTTGAGAGGCAAAAATAGAGGATTAGGAAAATAACAATAATTTGTTTTTTATTGTGCATTTAACATATTCTTTTTGGAAATATTATTTATCCACATAAGGAAAAATAATCCCGCACTGAAAATTACAATAAATTGTCCAATATAAGTGTGCATATAATCAAAATATCCAGGATAAAATTTAAGAATGAAAAAAAGCATTATTATCCTTAAAAGGTTTGTCAAATACACCACTATTATCCCAAGAATGACTCCTTTTATTTTATCAATCAGGATCATTGGGAAAGCAAGTATTGCAGCTATCACAATTAACATGCCATCCGTACCGTCACAACCAACAGCTACAGTCATACGCATGTCTTTACTTATGATATCTTTTCCTTTTTGTACAGCAAGCATCTCAGAGTTAATCATGTTAATGAGTTTTACAGATACTCCAACATTTAATTTATTAATCATCAAATTCTCAAATTTATCCTTTGAAAAATAATAAATTACCTGTCCTGAAATCAAAAATATTATAAAAATACAAATAAAACGAACTTCTATTTTATTTTTCATAGTTTATGGGCTTTAAAAGATAAAAATATTGCATGCATCCATATTCTGCACAGCTAATTAGTATAGGCTATGGTTTAATCTATATGAACGTTTATCTGTTGGTATATGTTTTGTCAATGAAAAAAGGGCTAAACATGCATTGCTGTATAACAAGTTTTCGAATTGACCTTGTATATAATATGTGTATAATAGGAACAAGATTTTTTATTGATCTGTAGGCGTTATCTTATAAAATATTCATTTATTAAAGAACAGGTCAAAAAAAATAGATATGATAATCGGAAACGAGGATAAAGTTTTAAAATTTCTCTTAGTTAGCCCCCATGATAAAACCTATGGAATCTGACTAAACTTCTAACACATAAAAAAAGAAAAAAAATATTATGGAGATTATATGAGTGATAAGATATCATTAATCCGTTTGCTTGATCCCAAAAAAATAGCAGTGATCGGTGCATCAAATTCAGAAATTAAGGTCGGCGGAATTATTTTTAAAAGGCTTTTGGAATCAGGTAGGCATCTTTATCCTGTAAATCCTAAGGAATCATCAATATCCGGTGTTAAGGCATATCCAGGTATAGAAGAACTACCCCATGATATTGATATTGCAATTATAACAATTTCAGCAAAAGCATCTGTTAATGCTGTTGAATCCTGTGCAAAAAAGAATATCCCCTTTGCTATTATTGTTGCAGGCGGTTTTGGTGAAACAGGTGAAACAGGGAAAAAACTTGAAGAAAAATTAAAAAATATTGCAGATAAGTCTGGTATACGTTTGCTTGGTCCTAATTCCCTTGGAATATTTCTTCCAGATGAAAATATTGATACAATCTTTGTGGAGCACGGTGATAAAGCACTTAATCCTGGTGGCAAGGTTGCCTGCATTGTACAAAGTGGTTCTGTTGGCGTTGAAGCCCTTGGATACGCAAGTAATACCGGGTTTGGCATGCGTGCATTTATAGGCTTGGGTAATAAATGTGATATGGATGAGATTGAATTCTTAAAATATTTTGGGCAAGAAGAAAAAACCAATTGTATTGCATTTTATCTTGAAAGCATTGAAAAGGGCAGAACATTTCTTAAAGCAGCAAGGGAGATTGCCCCTTTGAAACCGGTTATTGTATTAAAAGCCGGCAGGACAGAAACAGCAATTTCAGCAGTGAGTTCACACACAGGGAAACTTGCAGGATCTGATAATGTCATAAGCGGTGCATTTAAGCAATATGGTATACAGAGGGTCTTTGATGATGAAGAATTCTGTGATGCATCAAAGGTTTTATCAATGCTCCCTGGTGCCACGGGAAATAGAGTTGCCATATTAACTGCAGCTGGCGGTTATGGTGTTATTGCCACTGACTATGTTGAGAAACATGATAAACGTGCAGTTTTAAAAATGGCAGAATTGTCTTCAGATACAAAACAAAAGATCCTTGATTCTACTTTTCCTTTTTCTGCATGTAATAATCCTGTAGATATAACAGCAAGTGCAGATGACCGCATGTTTAAAGAAAGCCTTGAAGCACTCGTACATGACCCTGGCGTAGATATTGTTATTTGTATTGCTTTTTTTGCCCCTCCCGGAATCACAGAAAACCTGGTAAATATAATTGCAGAAATAATAAAAAGTTCCAGTAAACCAATTATAGTGTTTACAAAATACGGACCTTTTACAAATCAATGTTTAAGGGATTTTTTCTTTGGAAATGTCCCGGGGTTTCCAGGTATTGGGCGGGCTGTAAGAGCAGCAAGATTCCTTGTGGAAAGAGCTGAAATTATGAAAAAATTTAATCAAGATTAGATATTATCCAGAGGTATAAAAGTGAAAAATAAAATAGATAACTGGTTGAAAACCCTTGAAATCCAGAATAAACCAAACGAATTTGAAGCAAAGCAACTTGCAAAAATATATGATATTAGAGTGCCGTCTTGTAAGATTATTGCACCGGATGAAGATTTTGCAATATCAGAGATAGCTCCTCCCTATGTCCTGAAAGTATGCTCTCCTGATATATTACATAAAACCGATCAAAAAGGTGTTGTGCTGAATGTGACCAAGGCTGAACTTGCGGGGCAGCTTGATGATATGAGAGAACGGTTTGCCCGGGAAAATATTCTAATAGAGCATCAGAGCGATTTTGATGCTCCTGAATTTATTATTGGTGTTATAAAGGACCCTGCACTGGGACATGCTATTATGGTAGGTGCCGGTGGCATATTTACAGAGATTTATAAAGATGTAACCTTTAGATTAGCCCCATGCTCAAAAGATGAAGCAAAAAGCATGATTAACGAGCTTGCCCTTGCAGAAGTTTTCCATGGTTTCAGGGGTATGAATTTTGATGAGGATAAATTTGCTCACATAATTGCAAGTGTATCAAATCTTGCCAATGATCTGGGTGACAGATTAAGCCAGCTTGATATTAATCCCATTGTGTTTTCAAAAGATACCTGGATTGCCCTTGATATAAAAATAATTCTGGAACCAGCCTGATTTATATTATAGCATCCCATCTATGATTTTATAATTTTTAATATTACCGGAATGAATTTTATTGACAATTATTACGTCTTCTGTATACTTGTATATACAATTGAGAGAAAAAAGGAATAATAATGGGTGATTCTGAAAAAGCTTTTCCAATCTATGAGAGAATTAAATTAAGCATTAAAGAAAAAATTGATTCCGGAAAATTGAAACCGGGTCACAGGATTTCTTCTGAGCTTGAACTTTCAAATATGTTTAATGTTTCAAGAATGACTGCAAACAGGGCACTAAAAGAGCTTGCTGCCGAGGGAAGAGTGACAAGAATTCAGGGGCTTGGAAGTTTTGTGGCAGAACCTAAGCCTGAGATCGCCCTTTTGGAAATCAAAAGCATTGCAGAAGAGATAAATAATTGGGGTGGGTCCCATTCATCTGATATTATTATGTTAAAAAAAGAAAATATTTCGGAAAATATTATGTTGAAAATGGGAATGCACAAAGATGGTAAAGTCTTCCATTCAATTTTAGTGCATAAGGATAATAATATTCCGGTTCAGTATTCTGAGAGATTTATTAATCCTTTAGTAGCACCTCATTATCTGGAACAGGATTTTATAAAAAAAACTCCCAGCGAATATTTGCTTGAAATCGCACCGGTTCACCAGGCAGAACATACCATTGAAGCAATTATTCCGGATAAGAAAGTACAAAAATATTTAAATATTAAATCTGATGAGCCCTGTATTTCCCTTAAAAGGAGAACCTGGTCCCATGACCGTGTGGCAACATTCAGTATAATTATTTATCCCGGCTCAAAATATAAGCTTTCAGGGAAATTTAAAAGGGATAGACTATGAGTTTAGAGATTATTATTAAAAAAGGTAAGATGACCCTTGATGATGTTGAAGCAATTGCAAGGAAAAATGCAAGAGTTAAAATCCATGACAACACTTTAAAAGAGCTGTCAAAAAGCAGAGCATTGATTGATAAATGGGTAAGGCAAGGGAAAAAGATTTATGGGGTGACTACTGGTTTTGGCGCCTTAAGCACAATTGCTATTTCAGGTGACAATACTTTGACACTCCAGAAGAATATACTTTTAAGCCATGCTGCTGGCGTTGGTCAGCCTTTACCGGAAGATGTCGTCAGGGCAATGATGGCAATCAGGGTTAATGATTTTTGCCTGGGACGATCAGGATTAAGACCCGAAACAATAAATCGACTTGTGGAGTTTTTGAATTCAGGCATCACCCCGGTGGTACCTGAAAAAGGGTCTGTCGGAGCAAGTGGAGATCTTGCCCCAATGGCACATCTTGCCCTTGTACTTATTGGTGAAGGGGAAGCTTTTGTAAAAGGCAGGCGCATGACAGGAGCCAGGGCATTGCAGCAATGTTCCATTGAGCCTTTAGAGCTTAAAGCCGGGGAAGGACTTGCATTAATTAACGGAACCCAGATGATGACAGCCATTGGAGCACTTGCATTGATTGATATTGTAAATCTTTGCAAACATGCTGATATTGCTGCAAGTATGAGTCTTGAAGTCTTGTTGGGAACCAGAACCGCTTTTGATGCAAGAATTCACAATGCCAGACCCCATCATGGTCAACAAACTGCTGCTGCAAATATGCTTAAGATTTCAGATAAGAGTGAAATTGTTTCATCCCATAAAGATTGTTCAAAAATTCAGGATGCTTACTCTTTACGATGTTCTCCCCAAGTCCATGGTGCAACATTGGATACTGTAAATTATGCAAAAAAAGTATTTGAAACAGAAATGAATTCATCCACGGAAAACCCGTTGATTTTTACAGATTCTGAAGAGTTTATTTCAGGAGGGAATTTCCATGGACAACCCATAGCATTGGTCCTTGATTTTCTGGCCATTGCTGTTGCAGAACTTGCAAGCATATCAGAAAGGCGTGTTGAAAGATTAGTAAATCCAAATTTAAGCGGGCTGCCAGCTTTTCTGGTTGAAAACGGCGGATTAAATTCAGGATTTATGATAGTTCAATATACAGCAGCTGCCATTGTTTCGGATAATAAAATACTTGCCCATCCATCTTCGGTTGATTCCATACCAACTTCTGCAAATAAAGAAGATCATGTTTCTATGGGTGCAAATGGAGCAAGAAAACTTTTGAGAATAATTGAAAATGTACAAGAGGTTATTGCCATAGAACTTCTTTGTGCTGCCCAGGGCTATGATCTTTTTACAAACCTTAAAGGTGGTGTCGGAACCAAGGCTGCCCATGATATTATTCGAACAAAAGTAGATTATCTTAAAGAAGACAGGTTTATTGCAAAAGATATAAATTCTGTAATAGAATTGTTAAAATCAGGCGAGATTATAAAAGCTGTGGAAAAACAAACAGGGGAGCTTGGGTAAAATAATTATAATTTAACCAATTGCAGATCACCCCAGAGCCCGATATGCTTGTTTTGTATTATTACGATTCCTGAGATGCCTTTGATTTGTTTTCCCATGTTTATTGCTTTTTTAATATCATCAGGGTTTTGAATAAGATTGCCTAAAGACGTTGCGCAGGCATCTGCAAGTGCTGCTGAATCTGAAAGAATAGTTACCGCGTCAGCTTTACCATAACTTTTGGAGTGACCTAATGTCCCTGAAGATGTGCAAAGGGCATAGGGGTTATTCTTTTTCTTTATCAATAGCCCTGTTTTCATACTAAAGGGTGATTTGTTTGCATATATTGTAAATACTATTTCAGTATTTGATTTAATAAAAATATCCCCGCCATTTTCCACAATAATTTCTTTGGAGTGTTCAAGAAGAGCTTTTCCTGTGTACTCGGCAACAGCTCCTGCCACTGCTGCCATGGGACCTACATTTGCCTCAAACCCTGCGTCAGCCATTTGATTGATAATTTCAGGGACTATTTTGTTAACTTTAACAGGAATAAATGATTTTGCAAATTCAGGATGTTTATAAATATAATTTTCAATATAATTTCTGCATTTTAATATGGCTTTTACAGCTTTTTGGCTTAGGTTAGTATCTGCTTGTATATGGAGATTTGTTTCTTTTACACTCACCAAAAAAGAAACAAGTTCAGATTTACATATTTTTGATCTATATGTTCTGTTTTCAAACATTGTCAAATATTATCAACATATTGAGGCCTTATTTTTTCAGGGACCTGATTGATAAAATAAGAATCTGTCATACCAGCTATAAAATCTCTGACCATTTGCGCATTGGAATATTTTTTTTTATAACCATTTGAAAGTCCTTCAAGATAGTCTGTGAATATATGAGAAGTTTGATTTTGTTTTTCAAGGTCTTCAAGATATTGTTCAAATAAGAATCTAAACATATCCTTTATTCCTTTTAAATGCTTTTTGATTTTAGGGTTTAAATATATTTGTTCATAATTAAATGCTTTGAGTTCCTCAAGTGCTTGTGAAATTTCTTCGGAGAAACAAACATAGGGGTTTAATTGACTATTGGTTATGACATCGGTTACAAGATTATAAACAATGGTACCATTTGTGGTTCCAAGAAGGCGCTGGCATCTTTCAGGGATGTTTTCCCGTTTAATAAGCTTAAGCCTGATGGCATCTTCCATATCCCTTCCCAGATAACTTATTGTATCAGCAATTTTTACAACGCAGCCTTCCATGGTCATTGGGGTAAAATCAGGCTTTTCCAGGGTTATCATATCTTTTAATAATTTATCAAAATCCTTAAATGTCCTATCCCATTCAGGTTTGATTTTTTTAAAGTGGGTTTCACCATTATGGCAGACAATAGCATCTAAAGTTTGAAGACTTAAGTTCCAGCCTTTTCCCTTTCTTTCAATATGTTCTAAAAATTGAATGCTTTGAAAATTGTGATGAAAAAAACCCGCATTATATTTTTTTGTCAGTGCGGATAAAAATTTTTCACCATCATGACCAAAGGGTGGATGTCCTATGTCGTGCCCAAGACTTGCCGCTTCAATTAAATCTTCATTTAAACCAAGATATCTGCCAATGGTTCTTGCAACCCGGGCAACAAGTTGGACATGGACAATCCTATGGGTCAAATGGTCGTTTTTAATTAAAGAAAAAACCTGGGTTTTATCAATATATCTGGAATATGACAGGGAGTTGAGTATCCTGTCTGCATCAAGGCTGAATGCCTGTCTATAACTTTGATCCTGGCGAGGCTCTTTAGTTCTTCTTACAGCGTTCATGCTCAATGCTGCCAGGGGAGAGAAGAATTCTTTTTCCCGAAGGTTTAAGAAATTTTTCATCTCCCCTAGTTTCTTTTGCATGTTTATAATTGTTTTATAATATTTTCTACTATAACCGCAAAGTTTTTTGCAAATTCACCATCCTTACTTTTGGTTAGTAAAGGTTCACCGCTATCTCCTGATTTGACAACATCAAGGTCAAAGGGGATGGATCCTAAAAATTCAAGACCAAATTGTTCTGCTGTTGCTTTGCCGCCACCAGTATTAAAAAGATCAATGGGTTCATTGCAATGGGGGCATTTAAACGATGCCATATTTTCAACAATACCAAGGGTTTTGAGTTTTACTGTTTTACAGAATGAAATCGATTTTCTGATATCTGCAAGTGCCACTTCCTGGGGTGTTGTCACGATAATGCCCTGGGCATCAGGGATTGCCTGTGCCACAGATATTGGTTCATCACCTGTTCCCGGAGGAGCATCAATGACAAGAAAGTCAAGTTCTCCCCAGTCAACATTGGCGATAAATTGATTGATCATCCCTGTCTTAGCAGGTCCACGCCATATTACTGCCTGATCCTTATCCTGCATCAGAGCCTGAATAGTAACTACAGTCAGGTTGTCCATTACTTTTTTTGGTGCAAGAAGCTGTTTGTCTTCCGAGGACATATCCAGCAGTTCTGTAATATTAAACATCTGGGCAATTGAAGGACCATGGAGATCAACATCCATGAGCCCTGTTTTAAACCCTTGCTGGGCAAGGCTTACGGCAAGATTAGCAGATACACTGCTTTTGCCAACTCCACCTTTGCCGCTTAGTACAAAGAGTTTGTTTTTAATTTTTTTAAGGGTTTGCTTCATCATATCTTGCTGTTGCTGTTGTTTTATATGCTGCTGCTGTTGAGCACTTCCACCACATCCGCTTGCAACTTTTTTTGCTTCATCAACATTTTTATGAATCATTTATTTATATTTCTCCTTATATCGATTGATTTTACATTGATAAAATGATCATCATCTTTAGTCTGTCAAGGTAAACAAAGATGTTTTTACAGGAGGGTTTATATAAAATTTTGATATTTCAAAGGATACTTCTCTGCCAATCCTGTCGTGTATTATAATTTTTTTAGCAATGCTTGCCGAATTAATTTGGGTATAATTAAAAAAATTAATTGAGTATACTGGTTTGATCTTCCAGTCAGTTAGAATGTACTTTTCAATTTGATTTTGTTCATTTATGAATAATTTCTGGAGGCTGTTCTGTGCGGTTTTTTTTAGGATGATTGACCTTATCTTGCTATCGTTGCAGGCTTGCTTACTATCGAAAAATGCATAATTAAAATCTTTTACGGGAATTTGTCCGGTTAAAAGAGTGATAATATCATTTACCCTTACAGGTATAAAAAAAATGTCTTTAAGGGAAGGATTTTTGATATTATAGGTTTTTATGCTGTGGTTACCTGTATGTGAAAACAATTTAATACTTTGTCCATTGGAAATCATGGTTTCAACTGGAAATCCGGAAGAAAGAAAAGTTATTCTGATTTTATCAGGATATTGTGCTGCCCAGGCAATTCTAAAAGACCTTGCCATGTTCTGATTGTTCTCAGGTGTAATAATATTATTTTTTGTTTTTTTTATCTTCAGCCATCCAATGCCTTTAGAGCTTGTTATTTTTTTATTAAAATCGGATATCTTTTTGGCAAGGATATAGGCTTGAGTATCATGTCTGTTTTGATAATTTATGGAGGAACATGATTGAAAGAAAATTAAAAAAAAGGCTGCCAGTAAAAAAAAATAGACTATTTGTACTTTTGATTTACTCTTGAGCATTTATTTGATTTTCCAGAGTTTTAATCTTGATTTTTAGTTTGGTTTTCTGTTTTCTGTTTTTTTTCAGAACTTTTTTTAATGCTTTTTTATATATTGATAAAGCTTTTTTCAGTTTTTTTTCTTTAAAATAGGAATCTCCGAGATGTTCTGTGATAATTGGATCATAGGAAGTCAATTCAGCTGCTTTTTGCAGGAGTATGCTTGCTTTGGTGTAGGCTCCTTTTTGATAATATATCCATCCCAGGCTGTCAGTGATATACCCATCATTTGGTTTTAGCTTTAGAGCTTTATTTATTAATTTATCTGCCTTATCAAGGTTTATCCCAAGTTCAGCATAGGTATAGCCCAGATAATTTAATGCTTCCGGGTTATCAGGGTCAAGCTGTATAACTTTTTTTATAAGTTGAATACATTTGTCTTTATTTCCGGATTTATCCATACATATTCCAAGTTTAAAAAGGAGGGTAGGGTTGTCTTTGGATGCTGAAAGACCTTGGTTTAGAATTTTTATACATGATTTAAAATCTTCTTTTTCTACATAAAGGCTTGCCAAAAAAGCAATTATATCAATGTCAGCAGGTTCAGTTTTATGGTATTGTTTAAGAATGATAATGGCTTTTTCAGTATTCTTATTATCTTTATGTAGAAAAGCTGTGTGTATTATACTTTTTTTATAATATTGTGTGCCTGGCTTAACTAATTGATAATATTGAACAGCCTGTTTGTATTTTTTTAAAAAGTCAAAAGCATAACCTGTAAAAAAGTTAATAGTGGAATTTTCCGGTACTGCTTTATGCATTTCAGCAAAGAGAGTTGATGCGTCTTTAAATCGTTTTTTTACAATATATTCATTTACTATGCTTAGTAAAAGTTTTTCGTTTGCAGCACTTTTTTTGCCAAAAGCAAAAAATATTTTTTCCCCTTTTTCCTTTTTGCCGTGGTTATATAAATATAGACCATATTCCATTAATACAAACTCATTGTGAGGCTCAATTTGAAGTATCTCTTTGTAAATTTTAATAATTTTGGAGTTTGCTTGTTTTTGTTTTTTATTATGCAGTTTATAAATATCAATTAATCGTAACCTGGGTTCTATGAGTTTAGGACTCAGCTCGATTGTTTTTAGAAATTCTTCTTCTCCATAATTGAGTTTGTTTTGATCAATATATGCCAATCCAAGGTAATAATGGGCAATATAAGAATCAGGGAAGTGTTCAAGCATTTTTGAATATAACTTAAACGATTGCTCAGAGTTTTTTTCTTTATTGTATATTTTACCTAATAGCAGATAAGTATTCTTATTGTTGGGTTCAAGTTCTAGGATTTTATTATATATTTGAATGGCTTCATTTTTTTTATTTTTTTTAATTCTTAACTTTGCAAGTGTAAATAGAACATCAATAGCACCTGGATCCCTATCTAATATTTTTTCAGCACATTTAGTTGCCCCATCAAAATTATCTTGTTCTAAATAAAGATTTACCATTTCCTTTTTGAGAAAAATTGAATCAGGATCTTTACTAATAGCTTGTTTCAATAAAGAAATTGCCTGTGCTGATTTATTTTTATTATGATAAAGCCGTGACATCATATAGTAATAATATGGAGAATTTGAGGTTATTGTTAAAACCGGGTTTGCCTTTTCAGTTTTTTGGGGAGGGGCTTGTTGAATCTGGTTTTGCGCTTTAATGCCACAACTTGAGAACGGTAGTAGAAATAGTGGTGTTAAGATTATGTATAATAAAGAGCGTTTCATGGTTTAAGTCACCTTCTAAGCAATTAACTAAATTAATATATATAATTGTAAGTTTAACGCAATAAGATAATCAACCTTGGCTTATTACGTCAAAATCAGGCATATCCTCTTTAAAATATGCCCTTATTTTTTTTATTATATTGCTTTCAATCTGTCGAATTCTTTCTCTTGAAACATTAAACTCTTCACCTATTTCCTGGAGGGTTTCCGGTGAATCGGAAAAAATTCTGCGCTTGAATATATTAAGCTCTCTTTCATTAAGTAATTTTTCAAATTTTTCAATTTTTCTATGCAGAATATTTTCAATTTCTTTTTGTGCGACTTCATCTTCTGTGGATTCTGTTTCAATTCTTATGAAATCAACCCTTTTTGTATTGGAATCATCTTTTAAAGGCTCATCCAGAGATAGATCCCAATTATCAAGGCGCTGATCCATGGAAGTGATCTCTTTTTCAGAGACACCAAGCCTTTCAGATAAAAGTTTAGGTGCAGGGCTGAATCCTTCTTCTATTAATTTTTGTTTTTCTTTTTTTAATCTGAAGAAAAGTTTTCTTTGCCCCTGTGTGGTACCAATTTTAACCATTCTCCAGTTATCCATAATAAATTTTAGAATATATGCTTTTATCCAGAATGAGGCATAATAGGAAAATTTTACATTTTTGTAGGGATTAAATTTTTTCACAGCCTGAACAAGCCCGATGTTGCCTTCCTGAATCAAATCAAGCAGGTTCTGCATCCATATTCTTTGGAATTCAAAAGCTATTTTCACTACAAGCCGTAAATTGGAAGTGGTCATTATATAGGCAGCTTCCTGATCATTGTCTTCCTGAATTCTCTTGCCGAGTTCAATTTCTTCTTCGCGTGTCAGAAGCTTATATCTTCTAATCTCAGATAGATAACTTTGAACAGGATCAGATTTGACAAGTGCTTTACTGGAACTTGCCCTGGTTTTTTTTTCAGGCAGGCGGAAATCTTTTTTAACAAGTTTTTTTTTATTAGTCATATATATTTATAATACCTTAAATTCAATTTTTAATAATATTTGGTAACTATATATACTATAACATAATGAAGAGTAATTCTATTTATTTTTTAAAAATCCTCTTTTTTATGGACAACAAAATAAATTTTTGATATATTCATTTTTTGTTTGCGCCTGTAGCTCAGTTGGATAGAGCAACGGACTTCTAATCCGTAGGCCACAGGTTCGAATCCTGTCAGGCGTACCATTTCAAAAAATCAAGGGTTTTCAGGTTTTAGCCGGAAACCCTTTTTTTTATCAGCTATGCAATTTATCCATGGGTAATTGATAGCTTTTCAAACATTTTTGTCAGTCCTGCAATAATAGTATACACATCTTTTGCATCAAAATTTATATCTGTTGTGCTGTCAAAAAAGAGATTCAGATCAGATTCAAGATCTTCTTCAGGCTTATTATAACAGAATAAAATCGGTAGCTTGGGAAGTGGATGTATGATCAGTGATATATCTGCTTTGTAATGGTTTTTGACTTGTCGTCCATTGAATAGCTCTATTATATTTCGGAAAAAATTTGTATGGGTATCAGCAATCTGTTTTAAGGTTTTTATGCATTGGTGTTGGAAAAAATTATACCAGTCAATTGCATCTTTAAGTTCTCTGAAGGATATCCATTGGTTTGATAAAGCAACCCCCGGGCTATTAATTATATAAGAGTAGACTACAGGGACTATCCATGAATTGACATGGATATCTGTTGATATGTTACCCTTAGAGTCAACACTGAAATCTTTACCAAGAATTTTAAGGGTAAGTTTATTGTTATTGTATTTTCCTCCAAGCTGGCAGGCTTTGCCAGCTAAGTCTATTTTTAGTATTTTTGTTTTTAAAGCGTTTATCCTGTTTTGATAAGCATGATCAGGCTGCACTTTAGTGGTGTTTTTTTGATTATTGTATTTTTGAATAATTTGAGCATCTATATACGGGCAATCACTAAGGCGGGCACGCCCCTGGAAAACTTCAGCAGCAAAGGCAAGACAGGTTTGTTTGTTGCATTTTTTGCAATTTGTTTTTTTTAGAAGTTGAAAAACTTCCATTGTGTTCTTAAATATAGCCATATGGTTGTGTAATCTTATTTTAGTCAAAATTAACTGATTATTCATATCACAAATTATTTAATTTTCGATAGAAAAAATATAAAATATTTATATAATAGAGGC
>CAZTEM010000044.1:0-25725 GCA_964612755.1 uncultured Desulfobacterales bacterium
AGGCTGCACCCCAGGTAAACATCAAAAACACAATGACCAAACATAAAATCTTTTTCATGATTATCTCCTTAAATTTAATATTTAAACAATTTATATAATTATTGATTAATAAAATTTATCCTGTCTTCAAATTTCCTGATAAAAAACGATAAGCTTGCCGTAATTACAAAATAACATAGAGCAACAGTGAACCATATTTCAAATGTTAAAAAAGTCTGGGAAACAATCCTCTGCCCCTGCATGGTCAGGTCATAGATTGAAATAGTGCTGACCAAAGCCGAATCTTTTATCAATGAAATGCTTTGACCTGCAAGCATGGGTAATGTCTGTTTCAGCATCTGCGGGATTATTATTTTGATATAAATACCTGGTGTTGACAGCCCTATGCTTTGAGCTGCCTCATACTGCCCCTGGGGAATACTTAAAATACCTGATCGGATAATTTCAGAAGAATAGGCACCTTCAAACAGGCTTAAGGCAATAATTGCCGACCAGAATGCAGAAATATTAAGAACCGGAGCAATTACAAAATACATTAGAAATATCTGGATAAGTAAAGGCGTATTCCTTATAGTTTCTACATAAAACCACGAAGTAAATCGGAAAACAGGAGATGAAGATAATCTTGCAAAGGCGGAAGTAAATCCCATTATGAGTGATAGTATAAGACCTATACAGGAAATTTTTAAAGTAATTATGATACCGTCAAGCAGTAATCCTCGGACAAATTCTCCGTTTTTAAACACAAACAAAAAAGGCTTTACCCTGTACCATTGCCAATTGTATTCAAGGTTGCGGTATCCAAAGGTAAATACAATCAAAATAGATATCAGAAATATAAAAAGTTTCAGCCATTTTTTAAAATTTAAAGGTTTTGATATATAATAAGTAAAAAGCTTATATGCAGTAAAGCCAATAATAACTCCAAGTAAATCAGCAAGTAAATCAAAAAATTCACCACTTCGTTCAAAAATAAAATTTTCTTGAATAATTTCAATGGAACTTCCCAGAATCAGGGCATATACAATGATGAATAAATAAATTTGAATTTGTATATGATTCTTTAGTTCATACTGAATAGTAAAAGATAATACAGAGAAGAAAAAGAGATGTACTATTTTATCAAGGCATGGAATATCAATGCCGGGTTTGACCAATTCATTACCAGGGATAAGGCATAATAGTGTAATGATAATTGAACAAAGAATTGATTTCCAATATTTAATTAAAATTATTAAACCCCTGAAATTTTGTAAGCTTGCTTATTAGAAGAAAATAAATGGAATAAGTGAGGCTTGGATATTATATCTAAGCCTCACTTTGCCCTATTTTATGCCCTAAAAGACAATATGACACTACCTTTAGGCTTAAAAGTCAACAATTAATTGCAAATTTAGGCAGTACCCGTTCACAAGGAGGATGTGTTCTATAACGAAATATAATACAGATACAGCAATTCTCGATAAAAAAATATGAATAAAGCAGATACCCGCTCCAGAAGCCTTACCTGCAAATGAACAAGGAGTGAACGAGGTCTGTATTGACTATAATAAGACATATCCAAGCCTCACTTCTTCCATTTATTCTCTTATAATAACTTATCATATAAAATCTCCATGTAGGTATTTTGTCTATATTACACCTGTTAACCTTAAAAATAATTTTGACCGAGAATTGCTGTGTGGTCGACTTTAGTAAAATCGTTACCAAAAGCGCAACCGTTGTTTTTTTTATTGTTCAGTAACGATTGCTATGGATAAGAATTTTAAATTTCAAAGTTTTGATATATTGATTTGACAGAGGTTATGAGAGAATATTCAAGCTGTTTGCTTTCTTTTTATGGGTTGAATTAAATTTGGCACTATATTTGTATGTTCATGATAAAAGCGTTACTTGTTTATGCTGATTAACAAATAATTTTTACAAGGAAGTTTATAATGGATAGAAAACAAGATGTTGTAATCATAGGTGGTGGTCCTGCAGGTCGAACAATTGTTCATATTCTTAATGCCGCAAATAAAGATCTTTCTATAACCTTGATAAAGGATGAACCGGTCAATGTAAACCGCTGTGCTGTACCCTATGGAATTGACAGTAAAAAACCCATTGAAAAATATCAGATACCAAATAGTCTGGTTACAGATTTTGGTGCTGACCTTCTCATTGACACAGTGGAAAAAATAGATAGTGAGAAAAATATAATTTATACAGCCAATGGCGATAGTATTGGCTATGGTCACCTTGTTATTGCCACGGGTAGTCGTCCGTTTATACCTCCTATACCTGGAATTGATAACAATTTTATTACTCCTGTGCGGTCAGTGGATGATTTGGCTTTGCTGCGCAATTTGTCTTGTAAAGGCAAAAACGCTGTTGTTCTGGGAGGGGGGTATATCGGTATTGAAGTTGCTGTTGTTTTAAAGCAAATGGGTATGGACGTAACTGTGCTTGAGATATTGCCTGATATCCTTATAACTACTATGGAACCAGAGTTTATTGCCAGCGTCAAACAAGAGCTCAAGCAAAATAAAATAAATGTCAGAACAAAAGAAAAAGTGGCTGAGTTCACAGAGATTTCTAACAATGAAGTTATGGTAAAACTTGACAATGACGAATCTTTTAAAGCAAATCTGGTTGTGATGTCTACAGGTGTAATACCAAACACTGAGCTTGCTTCTAAGGCAGGTTTGGAAACCAGCCCTTTTGGCATCAAAGTTAATGAATTTATGCAGACCAGTGTTGACAATATATATGCCTGTGGAGATTGTGTTGAGAAGTCCTCATTTATCAATAAAAAACCAGTTCGAGGTGAATTTGGAACCAATGCTGTTTTTATGGCTAAAGTTGTTGCACAAAATATTTTGGGCAGCAAAATTGTTTTTCCCGGAGTTTTAAATGCCAATGCTACAACAGTATATGAGCTAAGTCTTGGATCAGCAGGTTTTACAGAAGATTTTGCTAAAAATTCAGGCATTGACGTGGTAACAGGGTTTTCAAAAGTTTTAGATAAATATCCCATGATTGATGGTGTGAATTTCATTCTAACTAAGTTGATTTTCAACAAGGCAGATAAAAAACTCATTGGGGGCAGCGTGATAAGAAATGGAGTTGGTGTTGCCCAGAATGTTGATTTTATTTCTTTTGCAATTCAGATGGGGGCAACCATGGATGATATTTTAAAATATCAATATGCAACCCATCCTGAGCTTGCAGCAAAACCGTCAGATAATACTTATGTATTTGCTGCAAAGGATGCAAAGGCTAAAATTCAGTAAGGATATAATTGCGTTTTGATGCGGTCTGTGAACCTTTTTGTTAATAAAGGATCTATTGCATGATGGTAAATGTCCCCATTTTTATCAATACCTCGGATTATTCCGTCATCTAAAAACCATGAAACCAATAATATACCTGCGTTTTTTCTGTCTATGCCCGGATCAATGCTGTTTTGGCAGCATTTTACAGGTTCAGGCAATAATGATTTTCTTTTTTTTAAAGATTTCATAAAATTTAAGATTCTTGCAAGGCGCAGCAATGTGATTGAATGGATACGTGAACAAACATCAACAATTGGAAGAGCTGTTGACCGCATTAATGAAAAAGTCTCAGGAAGAAGATTTCTATCCTGACATTTTTTATAATCTTTACTGCCAGGCGCAGGATAAAAAATACTTAAGCCTGCAAGTGTGGGTTTTGCTGCAAGATATAAAAGATCGTCCACTGATTGTTCAGGACATTGTCCCGGTGCTGCAGCAATGATATAGGATACAGATTCCATCTTATATTTTGCTGCAAGGGCAAGGGCACGATTAAAAGCCCTTCTTACGTCTTTTCTGCAAAATTTTTCCAGCTGCTCTTTGGATGTCGAACCAAGAGAGAGATTTAAGGTCTTGAATCCGGCAGATCTCATTGCTTTTATAATATCTTCATCAATGGATGGTGGGAAAAGGCCATTCATGGCTCTTAATTCAAAATTTCTGTCAGGAAAGTTTTTTTTGATCTGGTCCATCAAGGAGAGAAGCCAGGATTTTTTAAGACAGAGGTTTTCATCCTCAAAATCAATAAAGCCTGTGTTAAAAGTTGTTACCTGGGATTCAAGTTCTTTTATAATATCCTGTATTTGTCTTTGGCGGAAAGGCGCATAAAATGATGATGCACTTACAGCGCAATAGGAACATTTCATGGGGCAGCCGCGACTTGCAACAACAATAGCAGCCCCTTTGCCCTTTCTTTTGTAAAATTTTTGATTAACAAGATCCAAAGCAGGCAAGGGCAAGTCACTGAGGTTATTGAGCCAGGCAGGATTGTTTATGTGCAGTAAGCCGTTTTTTTTTCGAAAAACAATGCCAGCAATTGTATCTAAGTCTGCATTGCCGCGCTTTAATTTTTGTGCCAGCACAGGCATGGACAGCTCCCCTTCACCCCTGATAATATAATCAATCTGGGGGCATGCTTCCATGACATCTTCGGGCAGCTGGGTAGGGTGGTGTCCGCCAACAACAATTTTACAATTTGGTAAGAACTTTTTAACAGCTTTTGCAGCTTTAATAACCGAATCAAAATATGGTGTGAAAAGAGAAGAGATACCAATCAAAAAGGGTTGTTTATCCCTTGCAATTTTTCCGATATGCTCAAAACTATATCCAAAATGTTTATACTCATGGAAAAGTGAAAATGGAGAAATATCAGGTTTACCATAATAAGGGTGGAGATATTCAAATTCCTTTGGCAAGTGTATTATTTTTACCTTATTGGTTGCAAGACAATCAAATATTTCAACATTAAATCCACAAGCTCTTAATGAACCTGCAATACTGCAGAGACCATAGGGCAGTGTCCTTTTTTTTGTCAGATAAAAATCTTCAATCGGAGGTTGAATAAGAAGTATATTTTTCATGGATCACCATTAACTTTTTTAAGTATAGATCTGTTTTTGAATTTTTAAATATCATGTATTATCAGATTTTGACAGGTTATCAAATATTGTACAGCAATTCTCGATTAAAAATTTTGTAAGCTTGGTTATTATAAAAAAAATAAATGGAAGAAGTGAGGCTTGGATATGCTTTTGCAGTTTAAGTTTCGATTGAAACGGATGCACTGCAAAAGCATATCCAAGCCTCACTTTACCCGATCTTATACCATAAAAGACAATATGACATTGTTGTTCTATAAATAATATACGAACTTACCGGATATTCCTTAACCCGAATATTTCATGAAATACCAAAAAAATGGATTTAAGTTAGAATTTGATCAAGTAATCTTAAAAACTAATGTTTTTTTCATCATCTTTTTCATATTCAGATGCAGCTTTTGTCATTAAAGGTGCTGCCAATTCTTCAAGCCGGGAATTACGAGCAATACCAATAATGTAATCAATATTATTCTTATCACACCAATTCATCATTGAATGTCTCATAAAGCCACTATCAGCATGGAAGATAATTTGCACTTTAGGTCAGACCTCTCTCAGCCGCCTGGATATAAGCTTTAGGATGCCCCAGGCACCATATCCAAGCCTCACTTCTTCCATTTATTTCCTCGTATGACAACCAGATATACAAAATTATATATAGATATTTTAGCTATATTACACTATTACACCTGTTAACCTTAAAAATAATTTTTAAATAGAGGCAGGAAATCGGAGACGACCTGTAAAGGTTGGTTACAATTGGGTTGTCTATAAGATTATGTATAACCCGGAGCGGATATCTGCCAAGTATCTGTATCTGCGTTCATATTTTTTGACCGAGTATTGCTGGAGTTGATAGTTTTACCTTTTTTTAATTTTATACAAAGGATACACTAACTCAAAGAATGTAAGATTAAAATATGACTTTGGGGTCATTTTATTGTCCGAATGGACTGTCTGGGCTTTAAGCTATGGTAGGGATTAAATATGATCGTAAATAGAATTAAAATTTTAAGTATTGTATTTTGTATAATATTGTCAATTCATTGGTTTATATTTTTTTCCTGGGCTCAATTTTTTTCTATCCAGATATTTTCTGCCCGGATCAGCCTGTTTCTGATTTTGTTTTTTTTGCCTGTTACATTTATTTTTGCATCTATTCTTATTCATATATCCAATAATTTTGTTACCAGAGCCTGTTATATTATATCTGGTCTGTGGCTCGGACTTATGAGCTTTTTAGTGTTTATAAGTGCAATCGTCTGGATAGTAAAAGGACTGCTATGGTGCATTCCTTTTTGCCATGCCCGCTCTGAAATCATTATTTCGAGCCTGGCTTTTGTTTTGTATGGTCTGGCTGTGATGTATACAGGGTTTTGCCACTATAAATTTTATAAAATTAAAATTAAAAATTTAAGCATACCTGTTAAAAACCTGCCCGAGCAATGGCTGGGGAAAAAAATTATTCACCTTTCTGATCTTCATCTTGGAGGTGCCAAGGATCTTGGATTTTTAAAAAAACTTGTTGTTTTGGTTAATGATATTAATGCAGATCTTATTTTAATTACGGGTGATTTGTTTGACGGTGCCGGTAACTCCCAGGAAAGATATATGCCCTATTTGAATAGGTTTAAAGCTGGCAAAGGAGTTATTTTTACCAGTGGAAATCATGAAATATACTCAGGAGTTGAAAAATCAAGGGCATTGATTAAAGATTCAAAAATTAGAATGCTGGATAATAAAGCTGTTATTATTGATGGCATGCAAATACTGGGCATTTCTTACCCTGAATTTAAAGATACTTGCTCATTTGATTTTGATAATCCAAAAATATTCAATAAGAACATGGCAACAATTTTATTATACCATACCCCGACTGATATTAAACCTAAGGGTAAAAATTTGCATGATGTGCGGTCATCAGACTATATTGCACCTGATATCGGTTTTTCAACTGCCATGAACAATGGCATTGGACTGCAATTATCAGGGCATACCCATGCAGGGCAATTTTTTCCGTTTACATGGATTGCAGATAAAGTGTTTAAGGGATTTCACTATGGGCTGCATCAAATTGGTGATTTTTATATTAATATAAGTTCTGGTACAGGTTCCTGGGGACCGCCTTTGAGATCAGGGTATCTATCTGAAATCGTTGTGATTTCTCTGGTTAGAAAATAAAATATTTTATCCACCTGCAATAAGCGGCAAAAGGTAGATTTCTGCATTGTCAGGAATAATTGTTTTTTGAAAATCAGGGCTTGAGATAAGCACATTGTTAAGCCTTATGGCAGCGCAATGGTCTGTGTTTTCCATGTTTTCAAGAAGGTCTGAGAGGGTCATTCTCTCAGACCATTCTATTTTTTTATCATTAACATTTAACATCTAATTATTTAACATTGTTTGCCTTAAGCAATTGCAGGACTTCAGGAAAATCAATGCCAAGGCGTTTAACAGTTTCAATGGTCGGAATACCATTTTCAGTCCAGCCACGGCGCTTGTAGACAGCATCAACAAGTTTTTCATACTGATTCTCACGATTTTTACGAAGTGTTTTTACTTTGTCTTTTATTGTCATATCTGTAACATCAGTCTTGTATTTTTCTGTTAATTCTTTATCGTAGCGATCCATGCGTGACTCATATTCTTCAGGAGTTACAGGACCCATGGCGCGATAGGGTATCACATCATGCTCTCTTGTCCCATAGCCCATTTTCAGATTAAAAAGTCTTTGAAAATTATATACAACCTCACTCATGGCAACAAGACCATCTAAATCAACTTTACGACCTGTAACAGCTGAGAAAAAATCAGCATACCAGCCTCCATGTTTTACAACTTTTGCAGGCTCAGGCTGATTTTTATTATCTTCCGGCACAATATCATTCCAGGGAAGTTTACAAAGCCCGCACAGCCCAAACCAGGTTCTGAACATTGGGAACCAGTGTAATGCTTCTGCTTTGTTTTCAAAGGTTGGCATAAAATTATGCACCATGTCAAGGAATATAAGCCATGCCTCATCATGCTGAGCGCCTTTTAAAGCAAGCCCGTATCCACCTTGTTGTGCAAGGGATTCCTTTGTAATATATTCAGAAAATTCAAGCCCTTTGGATTCCATACCAATATCCTGCATCATTTTTTTATCAGACCCGAAATCCTTTGCAAATATTGATTTCATTCTACGGATACCCTGACCCACTAAAGCTCCAAATCCTTTGCCCTCAGCTATTTGATGCAATAGTTCCAGGGCAGCTACTCTATTGCCAAAATATAATTCCAACCCATTTGTATGATCCGTTGTTATGAGCCCTCTTTCAAAACATTCCATTACAAAGGCTATGGATGTACCAACGGAAATAGTATCAACACCATAGGCATCACAATAAAAATTAATTTCAAGAATCGTTGAGGGGTCAAAAATCCCAAGGCTTGATCCGCACCCGGCAGCAGTTTCATATTCAGGTCCATCCACAAATACTTTTTTACCTTTATATGGTCCGGAAACAGGTACAAAATCTTTTACTCCATGGGCGCATGCAACAGCGCATCCTTTCCAGCATCCGTCAAAACCTTTATGAAAAGCCTTATCAAAATAAAGCTCTCCTATATTATGACCTTCAATATGGGAGCCATATTGAAAATTATTAACAGGCAGGCAATCATGATCGTTCATAATGGGAATAAGATGGGTTGTACCGACTTTTGCCATTCTGTTTTGTTTAGGATCAAGAGTGTTAATCTCTTTGGCATGGGTTTTTGTAACTTTTTTTAAAGCTTCCATATCAGCAGGATTGTTTGTCTTAAAAGTAACTGAATTCCATCTTGCAACAACTGCTTTGATTTTTTTATCGGCAAAGACCGTTCCTATACCGCCGCGCCCTGCCTGTTTATATCTTGTCATCTTTCGTCCGGTATCATACCATGTAAAATTAAGGCACCCGAACAATGTGTTTTTAGCGCCCAATCCTGTGGAGACAACAGATATATTAGCAGGTTTATCTTTATCAAAATAATTCGTAATATCTTTAGAAAGTTGATATGAATCATCTGTAAGATTTTTTGATTCAAAAATCTTAATTTCCTCTTTTATTCCATCGATGAGTATCACTGCATCTTTTTGGGCTTTACCTTTAATTTCAAGCACATCAAAACCTGCAAATTTTTTATATGGACCAAAATATCCTCCTACATTGGAATCTATGGGAATAGAAGTAAGAGGTGAGATCGCTGTGACAATGCTTTTCCCTCCACCCGGGTAACCAGGGGTGCCGCCAAGAGGTCCAGAGGCAATACATATCGCATTTTCAGAATCATTCCATTTGGTTTCAGGTTTAACAGAGTTCCAAAGCATCCATAAATCATAGCCTTTTCCTCCGACAAATTTTTCTTTAACTTCCGGTTCAATATCTTTTATATCAATAGCGGATTTGTCAAGATTGATATGAAGAGATTTGTCAGAATATCCTTTATTTATTTCTGCCCTTTTATAAGAGATTGATTTAATCTCTGTTAAATTTAAGCTGGCCATTTTATTTTACGCTCCTTATTTTTATCTTATAATCTTTAAAATTATCATATTTTACATTTTAAGTACAATATTCTCTCAGGCACTTATCATCTCTTTTGAATGAAATGGTATGCTCTTGCGCCTGCCTCATAGAAAAAGCCTCTTATGCCTTTTGTAAAAATATTTTTTTGTTTTGACACGGGTAATGGGATAATATCATGTGCATCGTTGAGAAAATATTCTGCTATTAATTTTCCAAATAAGGAACCCGGTCCTATACCTCTGCCATTATAACTTGTTATTGAAATATAATTATCTTTAAAAATATGAAATCTTGGAATATGGTTGCAGGTCATGGCAATCCTGCCTGACCACCCGGTTTTAATTTTTAGACCGGGTTTTAAATTTTTAAGCTGAGGAAATGTTTTATTAATGGTTCTTTTTGCCCAGCTCTTATGAAGACCAAACCCAAAAGTGTCAACGCTTCCCACACTTCCAATTATAAGATGCCCAGCTTTATCCAGCCGATAGGATGATAGTATCAAATTTGTATCCCAGGCACCATGACCTTCAGGAAGAATGGTCTTCCTGATTTTTTCAGGGAGAGGGTCGGTTGCAAATTGGAAAAAATTGAAAGGTATCAATGTTTTCATATTATTTTTAAAGCCATGGCTTGCATAACCCTGGCAAGCTTGTATTATTGCTTTTGTTATAATTGTTCCATTGTTAGTTGTTATCTTCCATTTTTTATTTATTGGCTCAACTTTAATTACAGGGGATTTTGTAAAGATTTCAGCTTTAGCATTTTTTGCAGCCATAGCTAAGCCCCTGGCATAGGCAAGGGGTTGCACCGTTCCTGCCCTTAGATCTAAAAGAGCACCATGAAAAGCATCTGAGCCGATTTTGGGTGCTGCCTCTTCTTTGCCAAGCAGTCTTACCGGAGCTTTACGCTGCTGCCATTGTTCTTCCCTTAACCGCAAGGCTTTTAGACCTCTTGGGGAATGGGCGCAATGCAATGTCCCTTTTCGTGTTGCCTCACATTCAATTTTATGTTTTTCAATTAAATCAAAAACCAGATCAGGGGAGTTCCCAAGTTCTGTTATCAGCCGCTCTCCATACTTTGGTCCTATTATTTTCACAACGTCATCAGGCATAAGCCAGAGCCCGGCATTGACAAGCCCTGCATTTCTTCCTGCTCCTCCAAATCCTATATGCTCTGCTTCCAGAACAATAGTTTTTGTGCCTTGTTCTGCAAGATGAAGTGCTGCTGAAAGTCCGGTGTACCCACCTCCAATGACCACTATATCGGTTTTTTTCTCTCCTTTAAAAAGAGGAAAATCAGGCAATGCAGGCGCAGTCTCTGCCCACAAGCCATGTGTTCTATTATTGTTCATTATTCCTAACCCAAAACCTCCTGTATTCACCAATCAATATTGTTTAAAATTTTATCATGGTTTGGTCTTATTTTTTATAAATTGTTATCAACACAGCCCCAAGAATTAATAAAGCTCCAATATACCCTATTATTGAAAAATATTCTCCAAGAAAAAAATAAGCTGTGATGGCAGCAATAACAGGTTCAAGCGATGCAACTATGGATGCTTTGCCCGGTTCAAGAAATTTAAGACCATGATAATAAAAAAAATTTGCAAAAAAAGTTGATACTAAAGAGACTAAAATTAATGCTATCCATGCTGCAATACTTTTATCCCTGAAATTTACAAAAGGGAAGATTCCCATTGCCCCCACAGGAAGTACATAGAAAAACAGATTGGTACTGGAATATTTTTTTGAAAAATATTTCCCCATTGTATAATAAAGTGAATAGCAAAGTCCTGCACAAAGTCCTGATAATATGGCAGTTATTCCTACACTTGGCAATGCTTTTGAGTTAATAAAATTTAATGACTCTTTTGAATTAATTGAGCTGTTGGAAATTAGGAAGACCCCCAAAATAACCATGATTACAGTAAAAATTCTGGTCAAGGTTAATTTTTCTTTGTATATAAAAAAAGAGCATAAAATTACCCAGGCAGGTGCAGTATAGAGTAAAACCGAGGCAAAAGCCGCTCCTCCTGATTTAACTGCAAATTGATAAGATATATAAAAGATAGAAATCCCAAAAATTCCAAAGATTAACAAGAGAGGCAGATCTTTTATATCTGCTTTTATATCTTTATTGATTCCAGTACAAATTGCAAAACAAATCCATGCTAAAACAGCACGCCAGAAAGCAACTTCCATGGGCGTGATCCCCTGGGCAAAAGCCATGCTTGAAAAAACACCTATCATGCCCCAGCAGGAAGCTGCCATAAAAATAAATATATAAGCTTTTAATGTAGAAATATGATCACCATAAATACAATAGCCGAATCTGCAAAAGAACAGACTCGGCTGAAATTAATGGAAAAAGTTTAATTAATTTATAATTATTCTCCCAAATACGCCTCTCTGATCTTAGGGTTTTTAATTAATATCTTAGCTTTATCTTCCATGGTGATTTTCCCTGTTTCGAGAACATACCCTCTGTTAGCAGCTTGTAAGGCAAGGTTAGCATTTTGTTCTACAAGTAAAATCGTTACATTTTCTTCCTTATTGATTTTAGCAATAATATCAAAAATCTGCTGCACTATAATAGGTGCAAGTCCAAGAGAAGGTTCATCCAGCAAGAGAAGTTTGGGTTTTGTCATTAATGCCCTTGCAATGGCAAGCATTTGCTGCTCACCACCGGAAAGAGTCCCGCCCTGCTGCTTTCTCCTCTCTCCTAAAATTGGAAACAATGAATAGGCATATTCAATATCTTTTTGGATCTGATCATTGTCTTGTCTGTAAAAAGCACCCAGTCTCAAGTTTTCCATTATTGAAAGCCTGGGAAATATTCTTCTTCCTTCAGGCACCTGGCATAAACCCATTGTGGGAAGTTTTTCCGCTGGAACTTTATTTATGAGCCTGCCATTATAACTGATTTCACCTTGTTCAGTAGAAACAATCCCGGAAATAGTCATGAGCGTCGTAGATTTGCCAGCGCCGTTTGCCCCTATAATGGCAACGATTTCTCCCGGATATATTTCCAGGGAAATACCTTTTAGAGCTTTTATTTTACCATAACCTGCATGGACATTTTTTAATTTTAAGATAGGTTCCGATGCCATTTTATGCCTCCCTTTCCTCTGATCTTGTTCCCATACGCTTAGCCGGGATTAAGCCGGCAGGTCTGAAAAGCATCATTACTATCATAACTCCACCAAAAGCAAGCATCCTGTACATTTCAAATCCACGAAACACTTCAGGTAAAATAATCAAGGCTGCTGATCCCAGAATAATTCCTGGAATAGAACCCATGCCACCAAGTACAACCATACAAAGGACCATGGCAGATTCAAGGAAAGTAAAACTTTCAGGACTTACAAATCTCATTCTGGCTGCAAAAAAAGCACCTGCCATACCTGCAAATAAAGCACCCATGGCATAGGCAAGCAGTTTATAAATAAATGTATTAACTCCCATTAATTCTGAGGCAGTCTCATCTTCCCGAATTGATTCCCATGCCCGCCCGACTCTTGACATATTAAGTCTGTGAATACAGACAATTGTGATAATTGCCAGAACAAGGACAACATAATATATTAAATAAAGTTTTTTAAGCCAGAGATGTTCCCATGTTATATTGAAAAAACCATTTTCAAAGGACGGATAATAAATACCAATGGGTTTAAATCCCATGATGCCATTGGGACCATTTGTAAGAGTCATCCAATTATTAAGTATGATCCGGACTATTTCTCCAAACCCCAGGGTTACTATTGCAAGGTAATCGCCACGCATTCTTAAGGTGGGCCAACCAACTATACAACCTGCAATCAATGCAAATAACGCTGCAATGGGGAGACAAATCCAGAAAGACATACCAAAATGCATATTTAAAAGGGCATAGGAATATGCGCCAACACCATAAAATGCTATATAACCAAGATCCAGCATTCCTGCAAGCCCCACAACAATATTAAGACCAAGACCTAAACAAACATAAATTAATACATTGATTGCTACATCCTGGGCATATCTGCCTGTAAATTGTGGATATAATAAAGCAAATATTAAAGCTATAAGAAGCAATATCCAGGTTGGTATGGCTTTAACGTAAGTGCTGGTTTTGTTGAAACCAATAGCCAAAGGGTTGGTAATAATTTTTAAATTACTACTTTTATTCATTAAAGATAAAAGAAAAAACACAAATGTTCCGGCTAATATATAGAGCCAGAGAGTAAATGTTTCTCCAAATGAGAGTGTGCCGTCAGGGTGAATTCCCAGCAGTGGCCATAATAGTCCCAACACCCATAGCATGCCAATTATATATTTTTTGTAAGTTTTCTTAAACTCTTGTATCATCGATATTCTCGCCCATAATTCCAGTAGGTTTAAAATATAGAACCGCTATCAATATAATAAATGCAAAAACATCCTTGTACTGACCGGAAATATAGCCAGCACCGAATATTTCAACCATTCCGATAATCAGTCCACCAATCATTGCACCTGTGATATTACCAATGCCACCCAGTACGGCTGCCGCAAAAGCTTTGATACCGGGAATAAAGCCCATGTCATAGCGTACAGAGCCATAATAAAGACCAACCATTATACCGGCTGCTGCTGCAAGTGCTGCTCCCACAACAAATGTTAAGGAGATAATCCTGTTACTCCCAATGGCAACAAGCGCTGACATGGTTTTGTCCTGAGCTGTTGCCCGCATTGCCATGCCCATTTTTGTTTTAAAAACAAGGAAATTAAGGCAGATAAGGAGAATAATGGTCATGGATATTATCATTATTTGAAGATAACTTATGCTGATAAGACCAAATTCAAAACCACCGTTAAAAAGCTCTCCCGGGTAAGGTTTATCAAAAACACCCTGGGTCAGCATTAATCCGTTCTGGAGAAAAATTGACATACCAAGAGCAGAAAGAAGTACTGCAAGCCTTGATTGATTCCTTAAGGGAAGATAAGCAACTTTTTCAACTCCCACAGCAAGGAATGCGCAATAACCCATGGTTAAAATAAATGAACCTGCAAGGCAAAGCCATGGATGGACTTCCATAATCCCTTTACCTGCAAAATACCCCATAATGATGACGCCAACATAACCGCCTGCTGCAAAAAATTCACCATGGGCAAAGTTGATTAATTGTATTACACCATAGACCATGGTATACCCAAGAGCAATAAGTGCATAAATGCCACCAAGGGTTAGACCATTGATTAATTGCTGAATAAAATATTCCATTCTATATTTTTTAACACCTTATATTCTTTAACATCTTATGTTTTTTAAACCATGCCTGTAAAAAATTTATATATTTAATTGTTTTTAGCAGGCATGGTTTTTTAATAATACAATACTTTATTTATTATTTAATATAGCCATCAATCGGTGACCAATATGGAACATATTCGCCTTTTACAATTTTATAAGCAATATATGATGATCCGGAATCTCCATTTTTCTCGAATTTTACATGTTTTGAAGCACCGTCAAAATCAAGTTTCATCATTGCAGCTTTCACTTTAGCAGGTTTTGTGCTTTTAGCAGCTTTAATTGATTTTAAAAGAGCTGTTGCAGCATCATAGGCATAAGTTCCATAAGCACCTATTTCACCATATTTAGCTGTGAATTTTTTTGCGTATTTTTTATAGGCTTTAGTGGTTTTATCAGTAAAACCATAAGTAACATAAATACCTTCGGCTGCGTTTTTTGCAACTTTCATAAAATTTGGATGATACATTGCATCTTCTGAAACTATTTGGGCTTTAAGTCCCATCCTTTTTGCCTGGATAGCCATAAGACTTCCGGTTGCATGATTCTGAAGACTCATATAAAGGATATCGGCTTTTTCTCTTTTTGCCATGGTTAAAATAGCTGAAAAATCCTTATCACCTTGATTAACATGATCATGACCAAGAACTTTCATGCCATTTTTTTTGCAATTTGCTTCAACTCCATCTGCAAGACCTTGAGAATAAGTAGTTTTATCATCAACAATAAAAATAGTTTTTGCTTTTAAAGCCTCTATTAAAAATTTAACAGCTGCAGGAGCCTGGGCATCATCTCTTCCACACATTCTGAACATATAAGGCAGACCTCTGTCTGTTACTTTTTCATTGGTAGACGCAGGAGTGATCATAATAATATCTTCTTCATCAAGAGCTAAAGAGGCTGGAATAGTAGCAGAAGAACAATATGAACCAATAACACCGACAACTTCAAGGTTGATAAGTTTGTTTGCAGCAGCTACAGCTTGTTTTGGATCACAGGCAGTATCTTGTGGAAAAAGTTCTATTTTATCATATCCTGGAATTCCGCCTTCATCCATGATGATGTCAATAGCACAAAGAACACCATTTTTAATGTCATTTCCATCTGCTGCATAGGGACCTGTTAAAGGACTCATGGAGCCGATTTTTAATGTTTTTGCTGTTGCTGAACTAAGCAGAAATGGAATAAGAATTAATCCCATTACAATAATTGCAAATAATTTTTTTTTCATAATAATCTCCTTAAAAGTTACAATAGTTAGTTATTATTTAGCAGGCTGACCAAGGTAGGCTTCAATTACTTTCGGATTTTGCTGGATTTCATTGGAATTGCCTTCAGCAATCTTAATACCATGATCAACGCATACAATATGATCACACACACCCATCACAACTTTCATATCATGCTCCACAAGGAGGACATCAATACCAAGTTCTGATATGCGTGCAATATCTTCCATTAATTTTGAAGTTTCAGAAGGGTTCATGCCTGCAGCAGGTTCATCCAGTAATATTACCTTGGGATCAGAAGCAATTGCTCTTGCAATTTCCAGTCTTCGCTGGGACCCGTAGGCAAGGTTGGATGCAATATCATCAGCATGTTTTTCAACGCCCATAAAGCGAAGAGCTTCTAAAGCTTTTTCCCTTATTTCAGCTTCTTCTTTTTTTTGTGATTTGGTTCTTAAAATTGAACCTATAACGCCTTTTTTTGTTCTGCAATGCCTTGCCACCATGGCATTTTCCACAGCTGTCATATTAGAAAAAAGGCGAATGTTCTGAAATGTTCTTGCAATGCCTTTCTCAAAAATCTGGTGGGGACTTTTTCCTAGAATACTTTTCCCATCAAAGATAACATCTCCCTCAGAAGCTTGATAAACACCGGTTAGGACGTTGAAAACCGTAGTCTTTCCAGCACCATTTGGTCCGATTAATCCAACAATTTTTCCTTGACCTATTGTGAAACTTAAACTTGACAGAGCAAGGAGTCCACCAAATTTTACGCTAATCTTTTTTAATTCTATTTGTGCCATAAAAATTAAACACCTAGTTCTTTTATTAAAATATTATTATTGCAATTAATCATGCAATAACAGCTTCTTTTTTCCTCATAATCGAAATAAAAGTTTTTACATGTTTTATTGCAATATTTTCTGCAAGGCTGCAATCTTTTTCCTTTATTGCAAGTACAAGACTTTTTAAGTCGGAAAAATTTTCATCAAGCCTGCTATGAGTAATTTCAAGGTATTTATCAAAATACCTGTGAATATTATCATGAACAACATCATCAACATATTTATAGATCATATTTCCTGATATATTTGCAAGTTCCTTGTGAATTTTTTGATCTATTTGAAGAAAATCATCCCATGCATCAAGACCGAGTTTTTTATAATGTTCTAATTCCATAATAAGTTTATCTAAGATAATAATATCTTTTTTTGATGCTTTTTGTGCTGCAAGCCTTGCAATCTGTCCTTCAATAACAGCTCTGAATTCACCTATATCAATAATAGAGACTTTTCCAAATTTAATTAATAAGGCAAGGGTCTCTGTGATTTGTTCCATACCAGCACTTTTAACAATAGCACCTCCACCTGTGCCAAGTTTGATTTCCAAGAGTCCTTTATATTCAAGGACTCTTAATGCTTCTCTTAAGGTTCCCCTGCTGATATTAAAAGTCTCGCACAATTCTCTCTCCGGTGAAAGTTTATCCCCCTGATTAAGTTGTTGTGTAAGGATGGCTTCCTGGATTTGATCGACAACGTCCTGAAATATTCGATTTTTCTTTGCTTTTTGGAATTTGGTTTTACTTATTCCAGACATTTATTCTTTCTCCTTATGAGAGCCTCCTTTTGATTGGTCAAACCATTGTTATTGTATAATTTTTTTTTTGTCAATCAATTTTTTATTTTTATGTATAATTATAGAAAACAAGGCATAGAATGCAAAAAGGCTTGACTTCTCACCGGGTTATGGCTTATTTTGGAAAATGTAAATATAATAAATAAACCCTTGATTAGAGGATATAATATATGTTTGTTATAGGGTATTTTCTTAAAGCCATTGCAATAGTATTAGATTATGCATTAACTTTTTATCTATGGATCGTTATTGCAAAAGTAGTTCTTTCATGGGTTAACCCTGATCCATATAATCCAATAGTAAAGGCGATTAACAGTCTTACAGACCCGGTGTTCTATCAAATAAGGAAAAGGCTGCCGGTGAATTTTGGAATGATTGATTTTTCACCTGTAATTATATTTTTACTTATTATATTTATTCAAAATTTTGTGGTTAGTACCTTATTCCGTTTAGCGGCAAATTTTGTTTAACCTTGATTTGAGAAGAGGCAAAAATGGGCATTACAGCAACTGTAGTAAGGCAAAAAGAGTTTTCAACCAGGTTCAGGGGCTTTGATATTCAGGAAATTGATTCTTTTCTTGAAGAAGTTGCAAAAGAAATCGAGCATTTAAATAATAAAGTTGAAAACCTTTTTTTAGATAAAGAACGGCTGAATCGTGAAAATCAGGGATATAGAGAGCGAGAAGAGTCCACAAAACAATCTATACTCCAGTCCCAGAAAATTCTTGACCAGATGAAAGAAAATGCTGAAAAATCATCCCAGACAATTATTGTAGAGGCAGAGGTCAGGGCAGAAAAAATTCTTTCCAGAGCCCACAACAGGCTCTCTCAATTACAAAATGATATCAATGAGTTAAAAAGACAAAGAATACAGCTTGAAATGCAGATAGGCTCTATTTTAGAATCCCATGCAAAAATGCTGGAGATTACTAAAGATGAGAACAAAGCTCAGGATGAAACAGATTCGACATTGAAATTTTTAAATCATGGATAAATTCGTTGTTTATTAATAGTAATAAATTTTAGGAGTAAAATATATGGCTGAGATTGATGCTTTTTTCAAATTATTACATGATAAAGGTGCTTCTGACCTTCATCTTTCTGCTGGTGAACAGCCAGCCTTAAGAATTGATGGGGACATAGAACGAATAAAATATCAAAAGCTTTCAAGTGATATACTAAGAAAATTACTCTATGAAATCACACCTGAGGAAAAAATAAAAATTTTTGAGGAAACAGGTGATGTTGATTTTGGATATGAAATCCCGGGATTAGCACGCTACAGAGCAAATTATTTTATGCAGAAAGATGGGGTTAATGCTGTTTTTCGTGAAATCCCTAGTAAAATACAATCGGCTGAGGCTCTCGGACTTCCTGCTGTAATTAACAAGCTTGCAACTCTTCCCCGTGGGCTTGTATTGGTCACAGGTCCTACCGGTAGTGGTAAATCAACTACCCTTGCTGCTATTTTAGACCAGGCAAACCGTTTAAGAAAAGATCATATTATTACCATTGAAGATCCGATTGAGTTTGTTCATACAAGTAAAAACTGCATTGTCAATCATCGTGAAGTAAGTGTACATACAAAATCTTTTACTGCAGCACTTAGAGGCGCACTGCGTGAAGACCCTGATATTATCCTGGTAGGTGAGCTCAGGGATCTTGAAACAACATCCCTTGCCATTGAAGCTGCCAATACAGGGCATCTTGTATTCAGCACTCTGCATACTTCAAGCACTGTAAAAACCATTGACCGTATCGTGGAAATATTCCCTGCCCATGAGCAGGCACAGATACGCTCCTCTTTGGCAGACAGTTTAAGAGCTGTGGTTGGTCAGACTTTATTTAAAAGACTTCATCAGCCTGGTCGATGTGTTGCATTGGAAGTCCTTATCGCAACACCCGGTGTCAGAAACCTGATAAGAGAAAATAAAAGCCATCAAATTCCATCCATGATTCAAACCGGAAAAATATTTGGAATGCAATTGATGGATGAATCTATAATGGAACTTTATAAGAAAAAATGGATTGGTGCTGAAGAAGCCTATGAAAAATGCTTTAGCAAGGAATTATTTAGACCATTCTTAAAAACACCGCCTGCTGATTTTACAGAAATATAATCAAAGGAAAATTTTTAAGCAAAAAGGATAAAATTATTTATGCGAAGAAAAGAGATTGATTATATACTCATGCAAATGCTTGAATCACATAAGCGCATTTCTGATTTGAACTTTACTCCGGGAAAACCCATTCAGGTTGAAAGCGATGGAGAACTCATCCCGGTAAGGATGGAGCCTAATTTCACAAATCTTACAGCTTTTCAAACAGAAGTAATTGCATTAAACCTTATTAATAATTCAAGAGAGCTTACAGAAGCACTTTTACAGCATGGTTCCTGTGATTTTAGTTACCAGCTTAGAGATAAAGTCCGTTTCAGGGTAAATGTTTTTTCAAGATCAGGCAAATATTCAATTGCCATGAGAAAACTTGAAACAAAAATCCCTTCGATTAAAGAATTAAACCTTCCAGATGTTTTTTATCAAATGGCAGAGGAGAAAAATGGTCTTTTGTTTGTTACAGGTGCAACAGGTGTTGGTAAATCAACCTCCCTTGCCGCACTCCTTGATCATATTAATGAAACAAAGGCATATCATGTCATAACCCTTGAGGATCCGATAGAATTTCAGCATTCTCAAAAACGATCAACTTTTAATCAACGGGAACTTGCCACTGATTTTGATACTTTTGAAAATGGGTTGAGAGCTGCGATGAGACAGGCTCCGAAAGTTATACTTGTAGGTGAAATGAGGGATAGGGAAACAATAGAAATAGGTCTTGCAGCAGCTGAAACAGGGCATCTTGTTGTTACAACTCTTCATACAGCCGATGCCGGGCAAACTATCAACCGTGTACTTGGAATGTTTTCAACTGATGAAGAAAAACTTATCAGGGTCAGGCTTGCAGACGCTCTGAAATGGGTTGTATCTCAAAAACTTTTGCCTAAAACCGGTGGTGGTAGAATTGCAGCTTTTGAGGTTATGTGTACGAGTTTAAGAGTTAAGGACTCAATTTTGCATGGCGAGTCCGAGGGAAATTCTTTTTCGGAAATAATCAAGCAGGGAAGTGCAAGGAGCATGATAAGTTTTGATGAATATATTCTTAATTTGTATGAAACCGGTCTGATTGAAGAAAACACTGCCAATGCATATGCCACACGTAAAGATATTGTAGGAAGAGGTATTGATACAATTAAATCTTCCAGAGGTGAATCAACTTCTGATATAACATCGCTTGAATTAGACCGCGGATATAGAAGGGATAGGTAAATTATGAAGATTATATGTATAAGCTGCCAGGCACATTTTATTGTACCTGACGAAAAAATTCCAAAAGATAAAAAAAATGCTTTTCTTCGATGTCCCAAATGTCATTCCAAAGTTAAGATTCCAACTTTTCAACCAAAAGAGAGTGGGGGTGCCCAGGTACTTCCTGATATTTTTGCGACTTCTTTTATATCTGATATGGATAAAAAAGCTCTTATTTGTATTGATAATGATTCATATAGAGAAATAGTCCAAAGAGCATTGACAAAAAGTGAGTTCCAGGGTAATGCTGCGGAAAATACATCCTATGCAATACAATTTCTTGAAATTCAACAATATGATGCAATCATTATTGATGAAGCTTATGAAGATGGTCAAGGCAGAAATAAGATTATGCGGGAACTTGAAAGAATGGATATTGCTTTTAGAAGAGATATTTGCATAGTTATGTTAAGCAGACAGATAAAAACCGGTGATAACATGAATACACTCCACGCGAGTGTTAACAAGATTGTAAATTACAAAGATATAAATATTTTTGAGAATTTTTTCAAAAGTGCCATGAAAGAACATAAGCAATTTTATTCTGTTTTTAATATGGCGCTGAGAACTGCTGGCAAAGCTTAACTTATACTGAATTAATTTGTATTATTAAAAGGCCGATAATCAGTGTCTGAAGATAAGATTTTTTTCCCGTTTACAAAGAAAAAATTTCTTAGGCTCCAACCTGTAACCAGGCATAAATGGCTTATTAACTGGCTTACAAAATTTTATCAGAGACTTATTACAAATAGAATCAATCCTGAAATAATCCTTTTATTCTCATCAGAGTACTTAAAGGTTTTGCAATGGCTCAATCTGTCTTTTAAAAAAATATCAAAATCAAATAATAATAGAGCATGGGTTGAATATGTATCTGATGCAATTCATTTCCACCGATTACAGGCAGGCATCTCACCAAAAGATCATGATCTTTTAAACTATACTCAGGCAAAAATTAATAATTCAGATGGTTTGCAAAACAATATCCAACCTCTTGATTACCATGTTGCTTTAGACAGGTTTCGGAGTCTTTTTAATATTGGCGCAATGTATAGAATCAGCGATGCAGCAGGATTTAATTCCATAATACTCGGGCATAGTCCCGGAAGCGAAAATGCATCTGTGAAAAAAACTGCCATGGGAGCAGAAAAATGGATAAAATCAAAAACAACCAATGATTTTGCAACAACATTAATTGGGCAAAAAGAAGAGGGTTATAAAATTATTGGCATTGAAACAATAAAAGACTCAATCAATTATAATGATTTTCAATGGCCCAGGAAAGCTGTGATTGTTTTTGGGAATGAAGAATATGGTATCTCAAGGCATATTTTGAGAATTTGTGACCATTTTGTACATATCCCCATGTATGGCAGAAAAAATTCAATAAATGTTGCCAATGCAGCTTCGGTTATAATGTTTCATATCGCTGGAAAATTAAGAAACAATTCTGGTACTGCTAAATGAAAATAATTCAATCATATCTTAAATCAATTGCTGAAGTTAATGCGCTTGATATTGCTGATTCAGGCAATAATGCAGGTAAATGGGTGTTTCATCATGGAATGTTATTTTTAAGCCCTGATATATGGTGGCATCCATTTGGTTCTAAAACCTATAAGCGTAAGACAATGCATGAGGGAATAGATATTCTTTTTTATATGGATAACAATAAACAAATCCAAAATCTTGATACCAATACATTAATTTTATCTGCAACCTCTGGCAGGATTATCAATATTTGTGACGACTTTATTGGCAAATCAATTATTATAAGCAATGATACTTGTCAAAAGCAAAACCACGACTTTGATCTGATCTTTGTTTATGCTCATATCCTGCCGAATAAGAATATCAAAACAGGTATGGATTTAAATAAGGGTGATATTATTGCAAAAATTGCAAAGACAGATAAAAAGAAAACTTTATTGTCTCCCCATCTGCATTTTTCCGTAATTGAAATATCAAAAACCATACCGGCTGAGGATTTAACCTGGAAATTGTTCTCTGATATAACAAGTAAAATTAATTTGATTAATCCGTTTTATTTATAGATACTCAATCAATGAAAAAATAATTTAAATTCACCCATTGCCGTATTATAATCCTGTTTACTTATTTTTTTAAATTTATATAAACGGGTTAGTAAAATTTTTGTTTTATATCTTAATGTTTTTGAGGGGTTATTGGGGTTCCGTTTTCTTGGATTTGGAATGATTGAAGCTAATCTTGCTGCCTCAAATATAGTGATATTACCTGCTGATTTTCTAAAATATTTTCTACAGGCTGCTTCTACGCCAAAAATACCATTCCCCAATTCTATATAATTTAAATATAAGGAGAAGATTCTGATTTTTGAAAGTTGATTTTCCAATTTGCAGGTTAAAACAGCTTCTTTAACTTTTCTCAATAGTGATTTGTTTGAAGATAAATATAAGTTTTTAACAAGCTGCTGACTGATTGTGCTTCCGCCTCTTTTGAATCTTTTCTCCTTGAAATTTGTTTTTATTGATTCTTTTATTTCACCAAAATCAAACCCGTTGTGGAAAAAGAATCCTCCGTCTTCACTGATTCTGACAGCAGCTTTTAAATGTTTATTGATGTCTGAATATTTTATATATTGATGATAAATGTGTAAATTTTCCCCTTTTGACTTTGCATCATCAATTCTTTTTTTCATAAAAGAAGTTAGCCCGGGGTTTTTATTTAAAAATTCCCCGGGTTCAGGTGTGGTCATATAAATTGCAGTAAGTGAAATTAAAAGTATTGCAAGTATTATAAAAAACCATTTTATAATTTTCAACATATATTTTTTTAATTCATCGCCTGCTCAACAGCTACTGCAACAGCTACAGAAGCACCAACCATGGGGTTGTTGCCCATGCCTATAAGTCCCATCATTTCTACATGGGCAGGCACGGAAGATGACCCTGCAAACTGGGCATCTGAATGCATTCGTCCCAATGTGTCAGTCATCCCATAAGAAGCAGGACCTGCTGCCATATTATCAGGGTGTAAAGTTCTGCCTGTTCCACCGCCTGATGCAACGGAAAAATATTTTTTGCCCTGGGCCTGGCATTCTTTTTTATAGGTTCCTGCAACCGGATGCTGGAATCTTGTAGGGTTTGTTGAGTTGCCGGTAATGGACACATCAACACCTTCGTGGTGATTGATGGCAACCCCTTCTCTTACATCGTCTGCTCCATAACATTTGACTTTGGCTCTGTCACCTTTGGAATAGGGTGTTTCGCTGATGATTTCAAGTTTTCCCGTTGAGTAATCAAACAGGGTGATTACATGGGTAAAACCATTTATGCGGGAGATAATATGGGCTGCATCTTTGCCAAGCCCGTTTAAAATGACTCTTAATGGTTTGGTACGGGCTTTATTGGCAGATTGAGCAAGACCAATTGCTCCTTCAGCCGCTGCAAAGGATTCATGCCCTGCAAGGAAGGCAAAACATTGTGTTTCTTCACGAAGCAGCATTGAAGCTAAGTTGCCGTGACCAATACCAACCTTACGGTCATCTGCCACAGATCCAGGAATGCAGAATGCCTGCAATCCGATCCCTAAACTTTTTGCTATATCAGCAGCTGCTTTTTGCTCTTTTTTGATGGCAAAGGCAGCACCTGTCAAGTATGCCCAGCAAGCATTGTCAAAACATATTGGCTGAACATCCCTTACTATTTTTGCTATATCAAGTCCTTTTTCCTTACAGACAGATTCTGCTTCTTCAAGGGATGCAATATTAAATTCTTTTAATGCAGCAGTAATTTGATCAATTCTTCTTTCATATCCTTCAAAATGTACCATTTAATCCTCCTTATTGCTGTCTTGGGTTTATGATTGTATCAGCTTCATCAAATCTGCCATAAACACCGCTTGCTTTTTTTAAAGCTTCATTGGCATCCGTGCCTTTACTGATCATGTCCATCATAATACCAAGCTGGACGAATTTATACCCTATTATTTCTTTGTTTTTATCAAGGGCAAGTTCTGATACATATCCTTCTGCAAGCTCAAGATAACGCGGTCCCTTTGCTTTTGACCCATAGGTTGTTCCTATTACACTCCTTAAGCCTTTGCCAAGGTCTTCAAGGCCTGCGCCAATTGGTAAGCCACCTTCGGAAAATGCTGTTTGAGACCTTCCATAAACAATTTGAAGGAAAAGCTCTCTCATGGCAACATTAATTGCATCGCAGACAAGGTCGGAATTTAATGCCTCCAGAATTGTTTTACCCGGAAGGATTTCCGATGCCATGGCTGATGAGTGAGTCATGCCTGTGCAGCCTATTGTCTCAACAAGGGCTTCTTCAATTATTCCTTTTTTAATATTGAGCGTAAGCTTGCATGCTCCCTGTTGTGGTGCGCACCATCCCACGCCATGGGTTAATCCGGATATGTCTTTAATTTCTTTTGCCTGAACCCATTTACCTTCTTCAGGAATGGGGGCAGGACCATTTTTTGCTCCTTTTACTACACAAACCATCTCATTTATTTCAGGCGTATAATCCATTGAAAATCTCCTATTGATAATAATTTATTTTTTTGAAAAAAATGTATTGTTTATCCTAAGGCAGGAACCACCTTTTTGTCAAGAAAACCATGGATAGTTTCAGCAATTCTCGGTCAAAAAATATTAATAGAGCAGATACAGATACTTGGCAGATACCCGCTCCAAAAGTCTTACCTGTATATGAACAAGGAGCAAAATCCTGATCCTTTTTGTCCTTAATGTTCATATACAGGTAAGACTTTTG
>CAZTEM010000045.1:0-25611 GCA_964612755.1 uncultured Desulfobacterales bacterium
AATTAAAATTTATGTTAACGCCGAAGCCCTAAGGAGCCGCTCAGTAGGGCCCGATCCCTTCGAGCGGTGTGTTAGAGATTACGTTTTGATGATAGCTATAAGTCCGATAATTGCACCTATTATACCAGTAATAGCAGCGGTCCATAATAAAACACCTTCTCTTCTTTCCTGTTGTTCTTTTCTAATTGCCGATCTTAGATGAGCAACGCCCTTGTTTGTTAAATTACGCATCCCGGTAATTTTTGATATATCCCAAATAGTATCATCTTGGTAATCAGGTAGAGGAAGTATAAGCTTTTGTGATTGTGATACTATATACTGAGTATTAAGTTCCATAATTTCATCCTTGATTAGTTCGTATTCTGTAGAATGAGTATGGGTTAATTCTTGGATATCCTCATTGCTCATATTTTGAGTTTGTGCCTTTTTTTTGGCTTTTTTGAAATCTTTGTAATTTTCATCGCATAATTTTTGTAAATTTTTAATTTTAAATTTAAGGGTAAGTATATTCATTTACAATCTCTAACGCAAAGCTGAGGGGTCGGGGGCTTTATGCCAATAAACTCTGCATGCTTAAAATTTTTGTAAAAGCCGAAACCTTCAAGAACCGCTCAGTAGCCCCCGATCCACTCCGGCGGTTTGTTATGATTCCCATATATTATCTGGGACACCATACTTATTATCTGCTTCATCACCTTTAATAAAACCAAATTCAATAAGAGGCCACAATGAAATAATCGGTATAAGTAAAACTAAAGAAAACCATCCAGTCTTGTCCCGATCATGAGCTCTTTTTATGTTTATCATCATGGAGGGATAAAATACTATGAGAAGGATTATAAAAGAAATATTATCATTTGATGTAGGAATAATCCAACTTGACAGAAACACACTAAGTGCCAGAGGAATCGAAAATATCCAATATGTTTTTCTGCATATTCGTCCTTGCCAAGAAAAATAAATTTTTTTAAAATTATTCATTGAGCTCCTTTGCAAAATCATAACGACCGGTATCACAGGATTTTACCAGTATTATCTGTGAATAAAATTTAAAGACTAAACTTAGAATAACATATAATGGTAGTTTGGAAAGCCGCACTGGTAAAATTCCTGTGAATACCATTGTTAAGTTTTTACCATGTGATGGATATCTTGCGATGATTTTTCTGGTACTTCTTGAAATCCAAGATTCTTGTAAAGTTTAAAAGCACTTACGTTGCTCTTATAAACATTTAGACTAATTTTTTGGGAATCTTTCTGGGTAGCAAGGTGAATCAATTCAGAGCACAGTAATCGCCCATATCCTTTGCCTCTTCTAATCGGGTTAACAATTATTCTGGCTAAGTGTAGACAGCCCTTTTCCTTTGCTAAAAGTTGCCCAAATGCAAAAATAGATGCATCTTTTTTATAGCAGTATGAATTATCATCTGAAAACTCAATATCTTTTGAAAGCTCCTTAACTATCAATGGAAATTTCACATGTGAGCCTGCCCACATCTTGCATGCTTGTTCATTTGAGATCCATGGTATGATATCTTTTAAATCTGTTATTTTTGCTTTCTGTATTTTCATTTGAGAAACTTAACATATATTATTCAATATTATTTGTTACTATCACTCATATTTTGTCAAATATCAACTAAAACAATTAATATCAACATATTATCATAAATATTGTTACTTAATCGTTAATAAACCGGTATTTATGTTATAATTAAACATTACAACATGTTTTTTTAAGGAGTTTGGTATGGAAAAACAACCTGTAAAGCTTCTTGATCAAGCTAAGATTGATTCCTTCACGAGCAAAGCAACCCCAGAGAATGCCAACGGTTTTAACACGAAATAAAGTGTTTGAAATTATCAATGCCATGTCAGGTGTTTTTCAATCTGCATCTAAACAGCCTGAACTGGTCTGAGTTACATAGCTCCGCCTTGTTAATTTAATAACAAAATAGTTTTAATATATTGATATTATTATATATTTGTACTACAATGGCTGCATTAAAGTTTCTGCAATGCCGTCAAATTCCTTATTTTTAAAGCAATATCTCATATCAAGAAAATTCTTCCTGAAAAAACAATCTTTTCCCTGTCCGACACTTTATTCTTTATCACATCAGCAATATATGATGCAAGTTACTTAAAATTATATATTGCTGGTATTTATCTATGGTTCTACTATGTTCACTTTGTAGTTTATTCGATCTTCAAATATTTCCACGTTGCTTTGATTGTATTTGAGGATTATTACACCATTTTGCACTGAACTTGGAGATAGGACAAAATATTGAGATATCAGTTTTTCAGCAGATAGTCAGAAACAGCATCAAAGGTTTTTGTAATAAACCTGGTATTTAAAGAGTAAATTTTTGCACTGTTTTGTCTGCGCTCATTTAAATATCCTGTGGCACTCAATTGCTGTAAATGCCTTGATGCTGCAGACTGGCACAGATCTAATCTGTCCATTATCTGTTTTGATGATAATTCATGGTTCATGCCAATTATTTTGAGTATTTTCAGTCTTGTATCATCAGACAGAGTATTCAGCCTTACGCTTATATCTGTTCTTGTTAAATCAGGAGAGGAAAAACTTATTGCTTCTGTTGTTCTTGGGGTGAAAAATATATAGATGGTCTCATTTCTTAATGACCTTCCAATGTATGGTCCCATGTGGATAGAGGGAACAAAAATAACTTTTTTTGAATTTTTAATCCATCCAAGTTCCCAGTCTTTTTCAGACCATTCAGCTTCAATGTCATGACCTGTAATTTTTTGTACGATTTCAAAGGCACTAAGTCGTGCAAAATTGATCTTATTAAACTCATTTACTGCGTTTACAAGCGTGGGCGCGTTTTTTTCAAATTCATCTTTCAAATAATTGTCCCACATGTATTGGAAATGGGAGATAAAAAAATTCTTCATTTTATCGGGATTTATCAGGTATTTGTATGCTTCTTCTTCTATTGAAAAGTCAAGGTTTTCTTCGGTAAAGCACCTGCTTAAATATTCAAAATAGTACTCTTTTTTTGAAAGAATCCTTTTTTGATCAGCTTCAGTAATTGTAACAGGGCTGTCTGAAATAATATTGGCTTTATAGCTGGATGTCCGATCATAGGCTTGAAACAATTTTGTCTGCAGGAGGTAAGGATCTTTAGTCTTTAGATCATCAATATATGCTTGAAAATTTGGAAAATCATTTTCAGGAGATGCTGCATAGTGAAGCCCATGCATAATTATTTCATTGTCTCTGATTATTTTTTTGTCAAGATTTGTATAAACTTTAGTAATAAATTGATTTATATTATCATATTTATTACTGGCTGCAAGCAGGCTTAGTGAATTGAGTATATTCCTGACAATTTCCACGTTTATGGAGAATCTTGCTGTCTTTGGAATGTTAATCAAGTTTATTCTCGCCATATTCGAACCTTTGAATTTGATCAATAATTGATTGTCTTTAATTAACATGTTCCGGCTTTTTTTTGAAGTGCTCTTCCAAAAGTTTCAAAGGATCTGCCAATAAAATTCAAGAGTCTCCGAGGTCTTTTTTTTGCAATTGCTCTGGTGTTTCTCATATCAAATTCTCTTAGTTGTTGAACCATACACAGCTTTTTGGCTTCCAGCCGACGCTGTGTTTGTATTTGTCTCCTCATTAAATGTAATGCATACCAGTTCTCCATTTTACCCCCTCTCTGATTTGTTTATTTATGGAACTGTTAACAAGGGTAGTGGAGTTTATTCTGTATGTCAACTATTAAATTAATTAATTATGCTAATAATTGGGTAATCAATGGAAAAAGCTCCCATTGCAGCTAAAGACGATGTCGGTTCAGCCAATCATTCATAAATTAATCAGTCAAAATAAGCCGGAATCAGTCGGATAAAACAAGTTGAGTATCTGCAATGCGTTTTATTTGATCCTGGTAATGGGATACAAGCACAATTGTACAATTTGATTTTAGATTTAAAAGTAATTCTTCAATGATTTTACCTGCTTTCTCATCTAAAGAAGATGTTGGCTCATCCAATAATAAAATTTCAGGGTTAAGTATTAATGCCCTTGCAAGGCACAGCCTTTGCTGCTGACCTCCTGACAAGGATCTTGCATCTTTATCAAGCCTGTCTTTGACTTCATTCCACAGACCTGCCTGGTTTAGTGCCTGCTCAACCATGGGAAAAACAATTTTTTTGTTTTTCTGATTTTGCAGTTTTAGAGGAAAGGCAATATTATTATAGATGCTCATTGGTAAGGGGTTTGGAACCTGGAATACCATTCCTGCTTTTCTTCTGAGTTCATGCACTGAAAAAGACCTGTCATAAATATTTTGCAGACCTTTGCCAAAATTTATTTTGATATCACCTTTTATTTTTGCGCCCTCAATATTTTCCCAAAGCCTGTTTATTGTCATTAAAAAACTTGATTTCCCCTGACCTGAGGGTCCGGTTATGGCTGTGATAGAATTTGTTTTTATACGAATTGTGATATCTTTTAATACACAATGATCATAAAAATAAAACCAGAGGTTCTTAATATATATTTTTGTATTATCAGTCATATAATTATAATTTGTATAGTATTTTTGTTTTGAGTATTGCCTTTATACCATGGGCTGAAATAAAAAGACCAATGCAGATTATGATCAGAATAAGACAGGCACTATACCCTTTTATCAATTCTGCGTTATCAGAATATTGTGAGGATATATAATAAATATAAAAAGGTAATGCTTCAAAGTTTGAAAAAATTGATTTTGGTATACCTGCAACGGCAACAGCTCCTGTAAGCATTATTACTGCTGTGTCTTCCGCACATCTGCCAATGGCAAGAATAACCCCGTTTAATATTCCGCCCATGGATGACGGCAATAAAACCAGAAAAATGTTCTGGAGTTTTGTGGCTCCAAGACTCAGTGCACTAAGTCTTGTTTCCAAAGGCAATGCTTCAAGTGCGACCTGGGTTGTCCGTATTATATAGGGCAGAACAAGAAATCCAAGGGAAAGAGCTGATATTAAAAGACAGGGGAAAAAATTATTATTAAAATAATGGTGTAAAAAAATAGTAATGGAAAACCCGAACAGACCAATAACTATGGATGGAATACCTGCAAGAATATCAAAAATCAGAGAGAAAAACCATTTGATTTTTAAGGGACAATATTCAGCAAGAAAAATGCCTGTTGCAAGCCCCATGGGAACAGCAAATAAAATGGAAAGAAAAATTAAACAAACTGTGCCGAAAATTGCAGGGAAAAGTCCGTCAAACACCTGTGATTTCAACAAGATTGCATTTATGGGGCTGGTATTGGAAAAGATTAATTTTAAATTTAAACCGTTAAACCCTTTAAATATTAAAAAGCCTATTATTATGAACAATGCAGAAACCAGAATCAGGCTGCATGTCCATGCAAAGAGTTTAAATATTTTATTTATAATTAAGGTCTGCATATTTGATTGTTTTTGTTTTTTCCAGATATTTTGCAATAAAAACACCAATGCTTGTGATCAGATAAAGGCAGATCCCCGAGATAAAGAGGGTTTTAAATTCAATACTGTCAAAATCACTTGCAATTATCAGAGCAATATGGGCAGTCAGGGTCCTTGCAGAATCAAAAACAGATTGGGGTACAGCAACAGAATTCCCGCTTATCATTAAAGCAATTAATGTGTCTCCAACAGCCCTGCCAAAGGATAAAATAATTCCTGTGATCATTCCTTTTTTTGCATTGGGAAGAATAACATGGACAAATTTTTGCACACTATTGCCGCCTAAGGCATCTAAGGCATTTATATAGTTGTTTGGAACCATTTTAAAACTCTGGACAAAAAATAAAATCATTGTGGGAGATATTAAAATTGCAAGCATGATTGATGCAGATAAAATACACATGCCAGAGCCTTTAAGGGACAATTCCCTGACCAGAGGGACAAGTAGAAAAATGCCAACAAACCCATATATTACTGTGGGAATTGCTGTCATTAATTGTACAAGTTTTTTAAGATATCTGCCATATCCCCCAGGGTTTAATACTCCTATAAAAAATGCACACCCAATGCTTAAGGGAAAACTTATGATTAAAGCAAAAAACGCAATCACACAGGTTCCAAATATCATGGATCTGAGACCAAACAACCCCTGGTCCGGAGCCCAGGGGTTTGTAAGCACATTAAAAAGCATTCCATTGGAAAATACAGGGAACGACAGCATGATCATAAATCCCAATATGATCACCACAACACAACAGCTTAAAATGCCTGCGCTGTGGAACGCGATTATGGCAATATTTTCTTTTTTATTCATTCATTTTAAGGTTTAATTAATTGGAATAAATCCTTTTGCTTTTGCAATTTTTTGACCTTCAGGACTTAATAAATATTTGATAAATTTATCAACAAGCCCTGTGGGATGCCCTTTTGTATTGCTATAAAGATACCTGGCAATTTTATAGGTTTTGTTTTTTATAGATTTGATACTCGGGGTTACACCATTTAAGGCAATAGGTGCAATTTGTTTATCAACAAATCCGACAGATACATATCCAATGCCCTGGGGGTCATTTTTGACAGCTGTTTTCATTGCACCATTGGAAACAACAACATTGGCTTTGTTTGTAATTTTTCCTTTTTTTAAGGCTTTTTTCCAGAAAACCGATCTGGTTCCGCTTGCAGCATCCCTTGTGTATACATTAATGTCCCTGTTTTCTCCGCCAAGTTCTTTCCAATTGGTAATTTTGCCTGAAAAAATATTCTGCAATTGCAGGCTTGAAAGGTTTTTTATCTTATTTTTTGAATTTACAATTGCACAAACTCCATCAATTGCCCATTTATATAATTTTAAATTATATTTTTTAATTTCTATCTGGCTTGGCTTTCTTCCTGAGTTGCCAATATCAACAAGACCTTCTCCTACCTGTTTAATCCCAACTCCTGATCCGCCTCCGGCAATTATTATCTGTATATCGGGGTTGGACTTCATTATTCGTCTGGCAGCTTCTTTTATCACGGGTATATGGGCAGTACCGCCGGATATTCTTATTATGCCTTTGTCTCCTTTGAATGCATCAATGTCCTTTGCCAGACAAACGCTAAAATTAAAAATAGCCGACAAAGTTAATAAGCACAAAACAATTATAAAATTTTTCATTTTTTATCCTTTTGAATTTAAATTAAAACATTATAAACTAATTAAGTTTAAAATAAGAAAAATTTATGGATTAATCAAATTGATAATACCGCTTAAAAAATATTAATATATTGATAAAAACTATACTTATGAAAAGAGAGGAATTTTATATATCTAACAACATATGGGCTATTGTTTGTTTGATTTTTTCTGTTTTTCCAATGGCATTTTTATATTGTTTTTCAAGTTCTGCCATTTTTTTATAATAAGGTATTCTGTCAAAAGAATAATAGCTTGTTGAATTAAAAAGTAAAGCTCCTGCATCGCATCCCGGGTTTTGTGTGATTTTACTGCCTGGAATCCCCAAATGGTGTGGTATCCCATGCAGTCTGCATATCATGGGTCTTTCATTGTATAGGATGCATAGATTGTTTTTGTTTAAGGGGCAGAGAGGTCTTTTTATATTTTTATTGTCTGAAAATATAGTTTCTAAATACAGATCGGCTTTTTGTTTTAAATTTTTTTTGTCATCTTTGGGAAAATTTTTTATTTTGCTGAGAATATAGTCTTTTTCAATAAAGGTATGGTGATAAAAAAATGATTTACAGCAATTATCTTCACATCCGTTGCATTTGAATTTATAATGTAAAGCTGCTTTATCAAAGGCTTTATCCATTGCTATGTATAAAAGTTCAAGTTTTTTAAAGAATTGTTCCATAAAAATTATCTCTTATTAATTCAGGTTAATACCAATAGTATCTTAAAGCGAAGACGGGAAAAAGAATTTTTCATAAATTTCAAGGGCATATCTATCTGTCATGCTTGCAATTAAGTCGCAGACAGATCTTGTAATATCGCTTGTTGAGGAGTTGTCCCAGGGCGCCATTTCCATTTTTTCAAGTTCTATCTGTAATTGGTTTTCATTATTTAAAAAGAAATTGAATAATTCTGTTAAGATTTTTTTTGCTTTAGTAAATTCTTTATGTACAACCTTTGATCTATATACATTTTCATAAAGGAATTTTCTCATGATAATCATTGCTTCTAATATATCATCACCAATTTTCAGCTTAAACATATTGTTTGTAATTCTGCTATTGTAAATAACAGTTTCCATCATAATCCTTGCTCTTTCAGAGTGGCTGTTACCAAGCCTTGTTTGACAAATATTCGGCACATCATTAAATGTAATTACTCCGGCTCTTAAAGCATCATCTAAGTCATGGTTCAAGTAGGCTATTATATCTGCAATTCTTACAATTTTTCCTTCAATGGTAAAAGCACTGTCACCTGGTGTGGATGGAATAATATCGCCAAATCCTTTAGAATGTTTTAATATTCCATCCCTGACTTCTAAAGAAAGATTCAGACCTTTTCCATAGTTTTCAAGAATATCAATGACTCTAAGGCTTTGATCACTATGGGAAAAGCTTGAGGAATATATTTCTTTAAGAACAGTCTCACCACCATGACCAAAAGGTGTATGACCAAGGTCATGACCAAGGGCAATTGCTTCGGCAAGGTCTTCGTTCATGCGCATTGCCCTTGCAATATTTCTGGCTATTTCAGAAACTTCAAGAGTGTGGGTCAGTCTGGTTCTGAAATGATCCCCCATGGGCGATAGAAAAACCTGGGTTTTATGTTTAAGGCGCCTGAAGGCATTTGAATATACTATTCTGTCTCTGTCAAGTTGATAGGGTGTACGAATGCTGCAAAGCTTTTCTTTCTCAATACGACCTTTGGATTCAGCGCTTAATGATCCGTATTTTGATAAAAAGATTTTTTCCCTTTCCTGGAAAGATTTTCTAATATTTTGTTTATCCAAATTTGTTTATCCGAAAAAGATTTTTTCTAAGCCTTTTTAACTTTGTTGATTTTGTGTTCTGTCTTGTTTAAAAAAGCCATTTATATTATTTAATTATTGTTTTTAAAAAAAACTTCATATAAACAATAAATGTTTCCTTATTTTGTAATATGAAGATAATTTTGTAAAGAGCTTTTTTAGGAGAATTAAATTAAAACATCAGACTATGAACATTATATGGGTGCTGCATTAAAAAAAGCAGATACTGCATTTTTAAATGGAGAGTTTCCTGTTGGCTGTGTGATTGTTTTGGATAATCGTATTATTGCAGACAGCTCAAGAAAAGGAATATCAGGGAAGAAAAAAAGATTTAGTGAAATAGACCATGCTGAAATTTTATGTTTAAAAAAAATTGAAAACATGGATATTAGTTATGATCTTTCCAAAGCAGTTTTATTTTGTACTATGGAACCGTGCCTTATGTGCTATGGAGCAATTATTTTATCGGGAATAAAAACAATAGTGTATGCCTATGAAGATGCCATGGGAGGCGGTACTAATTGTAATCTTGATCAGTTGCCTTTTCTATATAAAAATAGTAACATCAAAGTTGTTTCAGGGATAATGCGTGAAAACAGCCTTGCCCTTTTTTATAAATTTTTTAACAAAAAAGGGAATAAATATTGGAAAAACAGCTTTCTTGAAAAATATACACTCAAGCAGGCCGGGAAAAAATAATTAATATTATTTTAGCTGTTTACAGCTTAAAAAATTTTGTTGTAATTTTAAAAAAATAAGTATATACTCGCAAATTACAACTTGTATTGGATGTGAATTTAAATTGACAGCAGGAGGTGCCCGATAGCTAAGAAGCAACAGGATACGACAAATGTGAATAATCAAATTAGAGCTGAAGAAGTTCGTATTATTGGCTCTGACGGTGAACAGATAGGAGTTTTGCCCTTAACGGCAGCTCTCCTTAAAGCAGAAGAACAAGGGCTTGATTTGGTTGAAGTCTCGCCCAATGCAAAACCACCGGTCTGTAAAATAATGGATTATGGAAAATACAAGTATCAACGTACAAAGCAAAAGCAGGAGGCTAAGAAGAAGCAAAAAGGGTATCAAATAAAAGAAATAAAAGTAAGACCGAAAACAGAGGCACATGACCTTGAAACAAAGGTCAGAAACATTGAAAGATTTATTGACAAAAATAATAAAGTAAAGATTACACTTGTTTTTAGAGGACGGGAAATTATCCTCAAAGAACAGGGGCAGCAAATACTTAAAAAACTTGTTGAAATGACTCAGGACTTTGCCCAGGTTGAGCAGGCGCCAAAGTATGAAGGCAGAATCGTTACAATGCTTCTTAGCCCGAAATAATTTTTTTTAGCTTGGTATTTATTTAGTTAATACACACAATTGTGACAGATGGTATATTTAGTTGTTAACAGCAGCAGATGTATCATTGTTCCTTTTATTTTATAGAATTATAAGAATTGAATTTTTAGACCAGGGAGAAGAGAATGCCTAAAATTAAAACAAATAGAGCTGCTGCAAAGCGCTTTAAAAAAACAGGTAGTGGTAAGTTTAAATTTAGAAAATCCCATGCCAGCCACATACTTACAAAAAAGACAACAAAAAGAAAAAGAGGTTTCAGACAGGATCAAGTGCTTGACTGCACAAATGAAAAAGAAGTAAGGCGCCTGTTGCCCAACGGATAAGATAACAATTGAAGGAGTTATAATATGAGAGTCAAAAGAGGATTTAAAGCAAGAAGGCGTAGAAATAAAGTTCTTAAACTTGCAAAAGGCTTTAGAGGCGGACGGAGTAAATTATATAGAACTGCGGCTGATGCTGTTGATAAAGCATTAATGTATGCATACCGAGATAGAAGAGTCAAAAAAAGAGAATTTAAAAAACTTTGGATCATCAGAATTAATGCAGCTGCAAGAATGAATGATCTTTCCTATAGTAAATTTATGCATGGACTTAAACTTGCCGGAATTGGTTTGGATCGCAAAATACTTGCTGACCTTGCTGTTTCAGACCCTGCTGCTTTTTCTCAAATAGCTTCAAAAGCAGCTGCAATGGCTTAAGTCTATCTACAACTAATACAAAAAAATAATAACACTATCAAAAGTTTTAAAATCAAGAGTTATTCTTGTGTGAGGAATTTTGGGACAAAGTATATCTGATATTGAAAAAGAGGCAATGGAGCGCCTGGGCTCCATAAGTGACATTGAGGCAATAAAAGACCTTTCAGTGCATTACCTTGGTAGAAAAGGTGTGTTGACAAAGTTTTTAAGGAATATTCCAAACTTGCCTGAAAAAGAGCGCCCGACAGCTGGTAGAAATGCAAATGTTTTAAAAGGCAAGCTTGATACATGTTTTAAAGATGCCATTAAAAAGTTTGAATTCAAACTTGATAATAATGCTTCTGCCATTGATGTAACCTTGCCTGGGAGACCTTGTGAAAGAGGCTCTCTTCATCCAATCACACAAATTTCCAATGAAATTTCTGATATTTTTCTACGCCTTGGGTTTGATATTGCAGAAAGCCCGGAAGTTGAAACCGATTATTATAATTTTGAAGCTTTAAATATTCCCAAATATCATCCGGCAAGAGATATGCAGGATACTTTTTATATTTCTGAAAACATTGTACTGAGAACCCATACATCCCCTTCTCAATCAAGGACAATGGAAAAACAGGACCCTCCCGTAAGAATAATTTCTCCGGGCAAGGTTTTCAGGTGTGATTCTGACCTGACACATACTCCAATGTTTCATCAGGTAGAAGGACTTATGGTGGATAAGGGAGTCTCTTTTGGCGACCTTAAGGGAATCTTGACATCTTTTATTCATCAGATATTTGATGATAAAACCTCGTTAAGGTTCAGACCAAGTTTTTTCCCTTTTACAGAACCAAGTGCAGAGGTTGATATTCGCTGTGTTATCTGCCGGGGCAAGGGTTGTCGAGTTTGTTCCCATACTGGCTGGCTTGAGATATTAGGAGCAGGTATGGTCCATCCTGCTGTCTTTGAAAAAGCAGGCTATGACATTCAAAAATATACAGGATTTGCTTTTGGAGTCGGAATCGAAAGAATTGCCATGCTGAAATATGGAATTGATGATATTAGAAAATTTTTTGAAAATGATATACGTTTTTTGAGGCAGTTTTAGTTATGAAAGTCAGTTTAAGCTGGTTAAAAGAATACATTTCTATCGATTTTACACCTGATGACCTTGCCCATAGATTAACAATGGCAGGTTTGGAAGTAGAAGGTATTGAAAGCAGGTTTGATTACCTTAAAAATATTATTGTAAGCAGAGTTGAAAAAACTAAAAAACATCCAAATGCTGATAAATTAACCTGTTGTGAGGTTAATGTCGGAGATAAAATAGTTGAAATAGTATGTGGAGCTCCCAATGTGAGAGAAGGTATTCTTGTTCCATGTGCTCTACCAGGAGTAGTTTTACCCGGAGATTTTAAAATAAAGAAAAGCAAGATTCGGGGAGAAAAATCAGCAGGAATGTTGTGCAGTGCAAAGGAACTTCAGATAGATACAGATGCGTCGGGTATCATGGAGCTTGATAATGATTTGATTCCCGGGACAACACTTGCCGAGGCACTTAAGCTTTCAGATTATACTTTTGAAATTGATCTTACTCCAAACCGCCCTGATTGTCTCAGTGTGATAGGTGTTGCAAGGGAGATCGGAGCTTTTTCAAATCCAAAAACAAAAATTTCCTATCCTGACTTTTCATTATCAGATAAAAATACAGACTCTTTTTTTATTAAAGACCATGCAAAGGTTGAAATAAAAGATCCTGATTTGTGCCCGAGATACGCTGGCGGATTCCTCTTAGATGTTAAAGTCGGACCTTCTCCTTTCTGGCTTCAACAGAAACTTGAATCTGTAGGCTTGGCATCCATAAATAATATTGTTGATATTACAAATTTTATTCTTATGGAAACAGGTCAGCCCCTTCATGCTTTTGATTATGATTTTCTTGCCAGGGGAGAAATTATAGTAAAAAAAGCAGGTGAAACCATTGATTTTACAACCCTTGATGGGAAAAAACATAAGCTTGACCCGGATACATTAATGATATGCGATGGAGAAAAACCCGTTGCAATTGCAGGTGTCATGGGTGGTGAAAATTCTGAAATATCAGATACTACAACCAGGGTTTTTGTAGAGAGTGCATATTTTAATCCTGTTTCCATTAGAAAGACGGCAAAAAAGACCGGGATAAATACTGATGCATCCCATCGTTTTGAAAGGGGAGTTGACCCTGAAGGTATTATAAATGCACTGAATCGTGCTCTTGAGCTCATGGCTGACCTGTCAGGCGGAACAAAAGCAAAAGATATAATTGATAATTATCCTCAAAAACAAAAGTCTGTTCACATTGATGTGAATATTAAGTCTTTAAATACCAGGCTTGGCACTAAGCTGGATATTGATTCGATTAAAGAACTCCTTGAGTCTGTCGAGTTCGCAGCTGATAAAAATACAGATAATCTTTTAAGTGTCAGTGTACCCTCTTTTAGGGTTGATGTAACACGACCTGAAGATATTTCTGAAGAAGTTGCAAGGTTGTGGGGTTATAATAATATTGATGTGAGTTTTCCAAAGATTTCAGCCTTTGGAAAATCTTTGAATCCCATATTGAACCTTAGAAGAAAAGCAAGGGAAATCATGAATGGCTTTGGGTTTAGTGAAGCTATTAATTATGATTTTACCTCTTCTAAAGCCTGTGACAATTTATTGCTTAAAAAAGATGATAAAAGAAGACAAATTGTAAATGTCTTAAATCCGATTTCCGAAGAAATGGGCGTTCTTAGAACATCTCTTGTCCCTGGGCTTTTAGAAAGCATGAAGACAAATGATGCTCAACAGATTAAAACATTAAAGTTGTTTGAGACAGGCAAGATCTTTTTTTCTAAAGGGATAGAGAATCTGCCAATAGAAGAGGAAATGATTGCAGGTCTGTGGACAGGCTTAAGAAATATTGACTCTGTGCATGGCAAAAAAGTAAACTGCGATTTTTTTGATTTAAAAGGTGCGGTTCATGGGTTTTTAGCAGGGCTTAATATTAAAAATCCTGTTTATGAAAAAGTTGAAGAAGAACAATATCCTTATTATATTCAAAATGCTGTTGCTCAGATAAGACAATTAGATGATGTGATTGGAGTTCTGGGTCAAATAAAGCCTGAAGTATTAAAAAATTATAATTTAAAGCAAACTGTTTTTGTCTTTGAAATGGATATGGGGAAATTGTTAAAAACAATGCCATGCAATATTACAGCTGAGGTCTTACCTAAATTCCCAGCCATATCACAGGATATTACTATTATTATTGATTCTGCCATTGAAGCAGGTTCTGTTGCGCAAGAACTTGATCTGCTTGTTCAAAAAGAAAAATTTGCAGAAAAAGCTTTTATTTTTGATGCCTTTGAAGGACATCCTCTTAGCCAGGGCAAAAGATCTCTTTCTTTTAGAATTGTTTATAGAGCACCCAATAAAACCTTAAAAGAAAAAAAGATTAGATCTTTGCATTCAAGGATTTCTGAAAAGCTGATAACTATGTTCCAAGCCGACCTTCCCGAATAAATTAAGTATGAATGGTATGGTTTTTATCCTGGTTTGTTTCTGATAATTATCAATAAAGTATAAACTGTTATTGACAAATAATTTTAACATGTTATATATGTTAATCTTTATTTTAGATAAACTTAAGGTTAAATATATGTGTTTATTAGAATAAGGGTATGGCAGATCGTGTGGGTTTTACAATATATTGTGAAATCCAGGCTAAGTCCCAGAAAGTGATTGGTTTTGGGAAAGATTTTTAGTATGTTTCGAAAGGAACGGGCATCTGCCCGTTTTTCTATTTTTTGGAAAAGGCTGGTTTGTTACTAAAATGGTAAAGAATAATATGAATAATTTTAAGCAACTTGCTCATGACATAGGTGAAGTTGTGAAACCTGTTTGTATTGCTGAGAATATTGAATTTGTTCACGCAGAATGTGTATCAAGTGGTAAAGATATGCTTATAAGGTTCTATTTAGATAAACCCGGAGGTATTACAATTGATAATCTCACTAATATGAGCCACCAATTTGAAGATTTACTTGATGTCCATTTTAGTGCTTTGGGAAGTTATCGACTTGAGGTGTCTTCGCCTGGTTTAGATAGACCTTTAACAAAAAAGACAGATTTTGAAAAATATGTTGGAGAAAGAATTACAATTAAGATCCAAGGATTTATAGAAAAAAGAAAAGACTTTACAGGTATTCTTAAAAATGTTGCCGACAATGGAGTAACGATTGATTCGGATAAAAAAGAATTCTTTATTGAGTTTGAACAGATTAATAAAGCAAGGCTTGCAAATTATTGAGATGGAGAATATTGCACAATGCTAATTACTGATATTAAACGAATTGTGGATCAGCTGAGCCGGGATAAAGGTATTGATGCTGAGGTGTTAATAACAACAATTAAAGATGCAGTTGAATCTGCTGCCAAAAAAAAATTTGGTGCAAGCGCTGATATTGAAATACATTATGATAAAAGCTGTGGGCAGATTGAGGTTTTTCATTTTAAAGAAGTTGTTGAAAAAGTCGAATCCCCGGATAAAGAACTTTCGCTTGAGGAAGGCTATGCCTATGATCCTGAATGTGAAATTGGAGACAGTCTTGGAATCAGAATCGATGCCGGAGAATTTGGAAGAATTGCAGCCCAGACAGCAAAGCAGGTAATAATTCAAAAATTTCGAGAAGCTGAAAGAAATGCTGTTTACGAAAATTTTATCCATAAAAAAGGTCAGATCATAAATGGAATTGTTCATAGATTTGATCGGGGCAGTATAATTGTTAACCTTGGTCAAACTGAAGCTGTGATTCGACCAAGAGATCAGATGCCTAATGAAACATATAAACGCGGAGACAGGATCAGGGCTTATGTTGTAGATGTGCTTGAAGAATCAAAAGGGGCTCAGATTTTGCTTTCAAGATCCCATCCTGATTTTTTAATTGAATTGTTTAAAACAGAAGTACCTGAAGTTGCAGAAGGAATAGTAACAATTCTGGAAGCTGCCAGATATCCGGGCATTCGTGCAAAAATTGCAGTACAATCATCTGATTCTGATGTCGATCCTGTTGGCGCATGTGTTGGTATGAAAGGAAGCAGAATTCAAAATATTGTACAGGAACTGCGGGGAGAAAAGATTGATGTTGTTCCCTGGAACCCTGATATCGCAAAATTTGTATGCAATTCCCTTGCTCCTGCGGAAATAACAAGAGTAGTAATTGATGAAGATAACAGGACAATGGAAGTTATAGTGCCTGAAGATCACCTTTCAATTTCAATAGGCAAAAATGGACAGAATATCAGCCTTGCATGTGATTTAACAAAATGGCATTTACAGGTAATGAGTGAAGAAGACTATAGCCGTGGAATAAAACAGGGTTATGATGATCTGATGAGATTGTCAGGAATAAATTTATCCACAGCTGAAATTATGTTGAGTGCAGGATTTAATTCTCTTGCAGAAGTTTCAGACGCTCAGGCAGAAGATATTTGTGCAATAATTGATTGTGATGAAAAACAAGCTCAAGCAATAATTGATGAAGCAAAAGAATTGCTTTTGCAGGATAAGCAAAAGCAAGAAGATGATTTTGATGAATCAGAAGAAATAGAAACCGAGCAAAAACCAGATGCTTTGCCTGAAGATAATACAGATTCAGCTGATATTGAAGAAGAGTAAAATTACATTTAATGGAATATTGAAACAAGGATTACTTGGGGGAACATATGGCGAAAGTCAGAATATATGAATTAGCTAAAGAATTTAATATGACAAATAAAGCTCTTATGGATAAACTTGAAGAAATGAAAGTTGACGTAAGAAGTCATATGAGCTCTCTTGAGGATAAGCAGGTAGATTATATTAAGCAGCATTTGTTTGGCAAAAAGGCTTCACTCTCAGAAGTTAAGATTAAACCGTCTGTTATTCGGAGGCGTAAGGCTAAACCTGAAAAAGAAGAACCTGTATTAGTCCCTGATCAGGAAGAAAAAACAATTATTAAAGAAGAAAAAGAAAAAAAAGAAAAATCCAGTGAAAAAAAATCTGTTAAAGAGCCATTAAAAAAGAAAACAGACAAGAATAAAACAATTAAGAAAAAATCAGTAAAGAAAAAAATTGCTGAAGAGACTCCTGCAAAGATAGTAAAAAAACCTAAAGAAAAACTTATTAAGCAAGAAGAAGAAAAGGAAGAAAAAAAGGTTGCCGCAGAACCGGAACCGGTTGAAGAAGTTGAGGAAATTGAGGAAGTTGAAGCGGTTGAAGAGATTGAAAAACAAGCTCCCAAGGAAAAAAAAGAAGAAAAATCAGTCAAACCTGAACCAAAAGATATCAAAAAAGAGATTGATAAAAAAGATACTGATAAAAAAGATAAAAATACAGTTGAGAAAAATAAAATAAAAAAGAAGAAAAAGAAAAAATCATCTGAGCCTGCAAAGATTGTTAAAGTTGTTGATCTTGCTTCTTTAAAGAAAAAACCAGATACTTCAGATGCAAGAAAACATTCAAAATTTAAAAAAGGTGAATTCAAACAAGATAGCCGCCGTGATAAACCAAAGGAGCAGCAAACCAAAAATAGAACACAAGAGCAAGCAAAGTCAAAGATTGCTTTCCAGGGTAAGGTACAAGCCGGTGATGTAGATATTTCAAAGAAATCTAAGAGAAAGAAAAAAGATATTAGAAAGCCTGAACTTGAGCTGAATATTTTTGGCGAAAAGAAAAACACAAGAAAGAAAAAAAAGAAATCTATTGTTGAAGGCGCAGCTCTTTATGAAAAAAATAAATATGGTCGAAAACAATCAAAAAGAAAAGGCTCAAAAGCAAGAAAAGGAGATTTCCAAAAGACCGAAATTACAACTCCTAAAGCAATAAAAAGACGTGTTAAGGTAGATGAAACAATTGAACTTTCCGAACTTGCCAAGAGAATGGGCATTAAAGCAAATGAGATGATTCAAAAATTAATGAAACAAGGAGTTATGGTTACATTAAATCAGACAATTGACTTTGATACAGCATCTCTGGTTGCTTCTGAGTTTGATTATGAGCTTGAAAAAGCATCCTTTGAAGAAGATGTTCTGCTCAATATTAATGCTGACGAAGAAGATAGTGACAAAATGCAGCAGAGAGCTCCTGTTGTAACTATCATGGGTCATGTTGACCATGGAAAAACTTCATTATTGGATGTTATCAGAAAATCAAAAGTAACCACAGGTGAAGCCGGTGGAATTACCCAGCATATAGGAGCATATAATGTTAAAACACCTGGCGGAGCGATTACTTTTCTTGATACTCCGGGGCATGCGGCTTTTACTTCAATGAGAGCAAGGGGCGCCCAGGTTACAGACATAGTTGTTCTGGTAGTTGCTGCAGATGATGGTGTTATGCCCCAGACAATAGAGGCTATTAACCATTCAAAACAGGCAAACGTACCTGTTGTTGTTGCTGTGAATAAAATGGACAAGGAAGGTGCTGATCCTGGCAGAATTACAAGAGAGCTTTCCGAACATGATCTTTTATCAGAAGAATGGGGTGGAGATGTCATCTTTGTTGAAGTATCTGCAAAAACAGAATTGGGAATTGACAGTCTTCTGGAAATGATTCTTCTTCAATCTGAGGTTCTTGAGCTAAAAGCAAATCCTGATAGAAAAGCTTTTGGCTATGTTGTTGAATCACGCATTGATAAAGGACGAGGAGCTATTGCAACGGTTTTGATTCAGCAAGGTACATTAAGAAATGGTGAATCAGTGGTTTGCGGTCATTATTCCGGAAAAATTCGTACAATGACCAATGATAACGGAAAAAAGATCAAAAGTGCAGGTCCGAGTACGCCTGTTGAAATTGTTGGGTTAAACGGAGTCCCAGATGCAGGAGATGAATTAATAGCAGTTTCATCAGACAAAGATGCAAAACAGATCAGTGAAAACAGATTGCAAAAGCAAAGAGCAAAGGAACTTGCTAAAAAGAGCCGGGCTAATCTTGAAAATCTGTTCCAGAACCTGGGTACTGATAAAATTCAAGAGCTTAAATTAATTGTTAAAGCTGATGTGCAAGGTTCAATCGAAGCTGTAAATGACTCTTTGAGGGAACTTGCAAAAGATGAAGTTGATTTGACAATTGTACATTCTGCTGTTGGTACGGTAAATGACTCGGATGTCTCCCTTGCTGCGGTTTCTGATGCTATAATCCTTGGATTTAATGTGCGGCCGACTTCCCAGGTTCGTACCTTTGCAAAAGAAGAAGGTGTGGACATGAGGTTTTATGATGTTATTTATGATTTGTTAAATGACATTAAATCAGCCATTGAAGGTTTGATGCCGTCAATTTTTGAAGAAAATATAATAGGCAGGGCTGAAGTGCGTGATACCTTTTTTGTTTCCAATGTCGGTACAATTGCAGGTTCATTTGTTGTTGAAGGCAAGGTTGTCCGAGGTAAAAAGATTCGTCTCTTAAGAGACGGAGTCGTAAAATTTGATGGGGAGCTTGCATCGCTAAAACGTTTTAAAGATGATGCAAAAGAAGTTCTTCAGCAGTTTGAGTGCGGCATTGGTATTAAAAATTATAATGATATCAAGCTTAAAGATATAATTGAGTGTTACGAAGTAATAGAAAAAAGGCCTGGTGTAGAATAAAATATGAAACCATATCCCAGGAGTGAAAGGATTGGAGTAAAAATCCAGGCTGCTATTTCAGAGCTTTTAGTGCAAAAAGCTCAGGACCCGAGAATCGAGATGGCAACCATAAGTAAAGTAGAATTAACCAATGATCTTTCAACAGCTTATGTATATTTTTCAATCTTTGGCAATGATAAGGCTGTTTTAGAGGCAAAAAAAGGTTTTAAAAGTTCCAGAAAATTTATCAAAAAGCTTATTGCCCCCAAATTAAATTTAAAGTATATGCCGGATTTGCAATTTAAGCATGATACTTCTTTTAATTATGGTTCAAAAATCGATTCTATTTTACGTGATATCTCCAAGAGCAGCAAGGACAAGAACAAATCCAAACCGGAATAAAAAGCGGTATTATACCAGTTAATAAACCTGCAGGTCTTTCTTCAGCAAGAATAGTGCGCCTGATAAAAAAAATTTCATGTGCAGATAAAGCAGGTCATATGGGTACTCTTGACCCTTTTGCCACAGGAGTTCTCCTATGCGGTATTAATAAAGGTACCAGAATTTCAAAATTTTTCCTTAACGGGTCCAAAAGGTATAAGGCAAAGGTTTGTCTTGGAATTGAAACAGATACTTTTGATTGTACAGGAACCATTGTTAAACAAATTGATATTTCAGATAATATTTCCAATGAGAAAATAATTAAAATAATCAGGGCTTTTAAGGGAAAACAAAAACAGACCCCACCATCCTATTCTGCCTTAAAACATAAAGGAAAGCCTCTTTATGAATATGCACGAAAAGGCCAGCTCATAACAAAACCTGCAAGAGATATTGAAATTTTTGATATATCAATTACTAAAATAGATTTTCCCTTTGTGGATATTGATGTTTTTTGTTCTAAGGGAACATATATTAGAACAATTGCCTTTGATATTGGCAAAAAACTTGGATTGGGAGCTCACCTTGCAGCACTTGAACGCACAGAGACCTGTGGCTTTTCACTGCATGATGCGATTGAATTAAAAGATATTGAGAAAATGGATATCCCTGCAATTGAAGAAAGAATGATTCCTCTGGCACAGGCAATTTCTTTTATGCCGGCATATACGGCTGATAAAAAACTTGAAAATAAAATTCGGTTTGGACAAAAACTTAGCCATGAAGATGGTTTGCCAGACAAAAAAGGTTTTATCAGGGTTTTAACCGAAAATGAAGAGCTTGCTGCAATTGTTGAATATGATCAAAAAGCCGGGCAATTTAATTATAGTTGTGTTTTTTTGAATTAAGTGGTATTTTAATACGTTTAATTGAGTAAAAGGGCATTTTCCTGTTTTTGATTCATGATTTCTGAATGGAATATTGGATTATGGATCGTTAAAAAACAGGGAAGTATAAAATGCAAAAATTATTTATTCCAAAAAAGGAGTTTTAAATTGAGTATATTAGAAATGACAAAAGATGAGATAGTTGAGAAGTATAAAATGCATGAGTCAGATACAGGCTCTCCAGAAGTACAAATCGCTATTTTTTCACACCGTATTGCCTATCTGACCGAACATTTAAAGATACACAAGAAAGATCATCACTCAAGACGAGGATTGCTGGTTCTTGTTGGAAGGCGGAGAAGCCTTCTTGATTACCTTAAGAAAAAAGATGTCGAAAGATATCGTACAATAATAGGTAAGCTCGGAATTAAAAGATAGAAAATGCAAAAGCAGCTGATTTTTGAATTAACAAAAATTGAAATCAGCTGCTTTTTTATCCCATGGCAGTATCCTCACAGCACACTTTATAATAAATTCGTATGTTTGTTATCAAATATATTATCAATAATTTTTATTTTGATGATAAACGTGCGGGTTTATTTTGGAATTAAAGCTGAACAGGACTGCCTTTATTTATTTTAAGGAGTAGTATATGGAAAAAGTATTAAAAACTGAAATTAATGGTAAAGAGTTCAGCATAAGCACTGGAAAGGTTGCAAAGCAGGCAAGTGGTTCTGTTTTGGTTCAATATGGAGACACCATTGTGCTTGTGACTGCAGTTGCTGCAAAAAACCCGAAAATAGACGCATCTTTTTTGCCTCTAACAGTTGAATATCAGGAAAGAATTTATTCAGCAGGACGAATTCCGGGAAATTATTTTCGACGTGAGATTGGAAGACCAAGCGAAAAAGAAACTTTAACAAGCAGGTTGATAGACAGACCAATCCGCCCTCTTTTTCCCGAAGGTTACAGCTTTGAAACCCAGATTATTGCAACTGTTTATTCAATGGATAAAGAAAATGAGCCGGATATTCTTGCCCTTTGCGGTGCATCTGCTGCGCTTCAACTTTCTGACATACCATTTGAAGGACCTATTGCAGGAATCAGGGTAGGCAGGGTTGATGGTAATTTTATTGCAAACCCCAGTATAGAACAGATAAAATCAAGTGATATCAACCTTGTTGTGGCTGGTTCTAAAACCGGCATCATAATGGTTGAAGGCGGTGCAGAAACAGTTTCAGAAGAAGTTATGATTGATGCAATTTATTTTGGACATACTGCAATGCAGCCAATTATTGAAATGCAGGAGGAGCTGCAAAAAGCTCTTGGAAAGGAAAAACGGGAAATAATTGTCCCGGAAATCGACCAGGAACTTTTTTCTAAAATCAGCGAATTTGCAAATGATAAAATTCATACGGCAGTTCAGGTTAAAGATAAAATGGGAAGGGGTAAAGCGTTAGATATCATAAAAGAGGAGCTATTGGATTCTTTTAGTGAAGAATATCCTGAAAGAGAAAAAGAAATCAAGACTCTTTTTAAAACCCTTGTGCATGATATAAGTAGAAATATTGTTCTAAAAGAAGGAAAAAGGATTGACGGCAGAGCTTTTGATGAAATACGTCACATTGCCTGTGAAGTTGGTAACTTACCAAGACCCCATGGGAGTGCTCTTTTTACAAGGGGAGAAACCCAGGTACAAGGCATTTTAACTCTTGGTTCCGGTCTTGATGAACAACGAGTTGAAACTCTTTCAGGTCAGACAACGCGTCAATTTCTTCTCCACTATAATTTCCCTCCTTTTTCTGTTGGTGAATGCAGACGCTCAGGCGGTCCAAGCCGTAGAGACATAGGTCATGGAAATCTTGCCCACAGAGCTTTGGAACAGGTTATTCCTGAAAGTGAAGATTTTGAATATACAATCAGGCTTGTTGGTGAAGTTCTGGAGTCCAATGGAAGTTCGTCCATGGGAACCGTATGTGCAGGAACCCTTGCACTGATGGATGGAGGAGTTCCCATTAAAGCGCCTGTGTCAGGTATAGCAATGGGACTCATAAAAGAAGGTGACAATATGGTTGTTCTTTCAGATATATTGGGAGACGAAGACCATTTTGGAGATATGGATTTTAAAGTTGCAGGACCGGAACAGGGAATTACTGCTCTTCAAATGGATATAAAAATCAAAGAGCTTCCCAAAGAAGTCATGGTAAAAGCATTGCACCAGGCAAAAGCCGGAAGAATGCATATCCTTGGTAAAATGCTTGAGGCTCTTGATGTTGTCAGGACAGACATTTCACCCTATGCACCAAAGATTGTCAGATTAGAAGTAAAAAAAGATAAAATAAGAGAGATCATCGGACCTGGTGGAAAAATGATCAGGGAAATTCAGGCAACAACCAATACAACAATTGAAATCAATGATGATGGTATTGTTAAAATTGCAGGAGAAAATGAAGAAGAAGTACAGGCTGCGGTCAAGACTGTAACTGATATTGCTGTTGATCCTGAACCAGGTGAAATCTATGATGGTAAAGTTGTAAAAATAGCTGATTTTGGAGCCTTTGTTAATATTAAAACCGGTACTGATGGTTTGGTTCATATCTCTGAACTTGCACACAAAAGAGTTAATAAAGTTACTGATGTTGTAAAAGAAGGTGATATTATTAAAGTTAAAGTGCTTGCAGTTTCCAGAGACGGAAAAATTAAATTAAGTATGAAAGCTCTTATTGACAAGTGATCAAAGAGGATTTAACAATATGTCCCCTTGCCAGCGGCAGCAAGGGGAATTCTTTATTTATCTCGTGGGGCAAGACCTCTGTTCTTATTGATGCAGGGCTTTCAGGCATTGAAATTGAACGAAGACTCAGTGCAAGAAATCAGTCCATAGAAGATTTGACAGCAATTCTTGTAACCCACGAGCACTCTGATCATATCAGAGGAGTTGGTATCTTGAGCCGGCGATATAATATTCCTGTTTATATTAATAAAAGCACTTATACAAAAGCCTCAACCCTTGGAAAACTCGCCGGTTGTGAGTTTTTTGAGTGCGGAAACAGTTTTAAAATTGATGGAATGAAAATTTCTTCTTTTACCATCAGCCATGATGCTGTTGATCCAACAGGTTTTACCCTTGAAAAAAAAGATAAGAAAATTGGCATTGCTACAGATTTAGGTATTGCTACAAATCTTGTTAAAGAATGTTTAAAAGACTGTTCATTTCTTTATCTTGAATCCAATCATGATCCTGATATGTTGATTAATGGTCCCTACCCGTGGTCGTTAAAACAAAGAATCAAAGGAAATCAGGGACACCTTTCAAATATTGATATGCAAAAGCTTTTAAAAGAATTAAATAATGAAAAATTAAAGCATGTTACCCTTGCCCACCTGAGCGAAGAAAATAATACCCCTGAAAAAGTTTTTAATGCAGCAACCCTGGCTGTAGACACATCTGACATTACAATTGAAATTGCCATGCCCCATAAACCGGGCAGACTCATAACTTTATAAATTCCGATTTAAATAAAATAGCAATAAATTTCATTACTAAAAAATAAATTTAAAAAAAGTAATGAAAATCTATTGACATGAAAAAAAATATACATATCTTAGATTTCAAAAGATGAATCAGGAACTTAAGAAGCCATCAATTTAAGCTATCAATACATTCAGGCGAAAAGTTCCAAATTTTAAAACCACTAAATGAAAAGGAGATAAAATTATGTTTACAAGATTTAACGAAATTGACAGAATGTTTGGAGCCATGGGTTTGCTGAGAAATAAAATGGATCAAATTTTCGGCGATTTTGATAAAACATATGACTATCAGCCAGGATTATTTTTAAAATCAGGCAGCCCAAGAACAAATCTATATGAAAACGGAGATAATTTTGAAGTCATGGTAGAGGTCCCCGGGATTTCCAGAGAAGATCTAAATGTTAAAATCCAGGGTAATTACCTTGAAATAAGCGGATCCCGTAAAATTAATACGCCTGAAGAATATAAGGTTCACAGAACAGAAAGAGAAAGCTCTTCTTTTTCAAGGAGTTTTACTCTTCCAAATGAAGTAGATTCTGAAAAGGTTGAGGGAGATTTAAAGAATGGTATTTTGCATCTTTTGCTTCCAAAATCAGAAGCAGCAAAACCAAGACAAATTACAATAGGATGAAATTTATCAGAAAAATAAATAATTGCCATATTAATCAGGAGGTTATCATGACTGAAAGAAAAGATATTATTAAAGCCGAGGAAAAAAACATTGAAAAAACCAGGGAATTGCTGTCAGCTCTTCCACAAGTTGATATTTTTGAAAATGATGATGAAATAGTGCTCCATGCTGATATGCCGGGTGTTGTCAAAGATGAGATTTCTGTTAATATTGATAATGGCACCCTTGTTTTATCAGGAGTAAGAAAACTTGATAATAAAGGTGCAGCCAGTTGGGAAGAATTTGGCGATGTTGAGTATATAAGGAGTTTTTCAGTTCCCCAGACCATTGATGTTGAGAAAGTAAAAGCAGAATTAAAAGACGGTGTATTAAAATTGCACTTACCAAAATCAGAAGCAGCAAAACCAAAACAGATCGAAATTAAAGCTGCCTGATCAATTCATAAATGGTTCTATAACCCACCTGGACAAGCAGCTCCGGACAGTCCTGCCAAACCGGAGCTGCCTGTATATCGAGCTTAAGGCTATCCATGAATATAATTTAATCAACCA
>CAZTEM010000046.1:0-24104 GCA_964612755.1 uncultured Desulfobacterales bacterium
AGTCTGCTTCAAGATCAAGATCATCTTCCAGCATATCTGTTGTATAACCTGTCTGGGTTGCTATTATATTTTTAATCTTCTCAATGTGATCACCAGATTTTGGTGCAGAATCTGATTTAATCACAGGGCTTTGGGGACTTGTAATATTGGGATTTGGTACTGATTGTACTATTACAGGTGCTGCTGCCTGGGTTTGAATATTGTCCCCGGGTTTTGACTGATGAATGGCAGGCTGTCCATCAGATACCACACAAAGCATATTATCAATAAGCTTGAGTTCAGGATTTTGTGCCTTAGAAATTTTTTGCAGCCATGTCCTATATCCCGGATTATTTTCAAAGGAATTTTCCTGTATCCTTTTAACAAATAAAAATGCAAAATGAGACCCGAATCCGGCAGCAAGATGCAGTCCGTATTCAGAATCTATTTCTTTTTTATTGCTGAAATTAAGTTTTGTGAAATGCTTAGGGATTTTCTGAAGATTTGCAATGGGTGGAGCTTTTCTTTTCTGTAATGCTTTAATAAGTACGACATCTTCAATGGCAGCTCCCAGGGTGTGTCCGGTAAATCCTTTGGTATTGGAAATACAAATATCATTCAAATATTTACTAAAGGTTGATTCCAATGCCTGGACTTCTGCATCAGCACTGCCGCCTCTGGCAGGGGTATAAGTCTCATGGGACATGAATAAAAGTTTACTTGCATAATCATCTTTATTGATTCCATGCTGTCTTTCAACCTTGTTAATAAACTTGGTCATCTCTTTTGTCATATGAGGGACATCAATATTATAGGCATGGAACCCTGAATTTGCTATATGAGTTCCAAGTATTTCAGCCTGACCATTCATCCCTCTTTGAGCAGCCTGGTCCATAGTTTCTATAATAAGCCCCACAGCACCGCTGCCGATTATTGTACCATTTCTGTCTTCATCAAAGGGTTTTGCCCCTTCAGAGACTCTTTTCTTGATTGTGGCAGCGCCAAGGGATAAGAAACCTGATCCAATCCATTGATTTTGTTTTTCTGATGTGGCATTTTCTCCGCCGACAACAATCACTCTTTTACATCTTCCCACACGAATCCAGTCTTCAGCAATTCCGATTGCAAGGGTTGTTGATGCACAAGCACTTGACACAAGAGTATTTGGTCCCTTTGCCTTAAGTATCTGTGCAAGGTGAGCAGAACCTAAAGGACAGCAATTGATCAGGAAATTTCTATTGAATTTAAATCCATCAAAATTTTTCTTTTTTCTTAATTTTGCCTTAAAAAACCACTCTGTTAATTCTTCTTTAATATTTATATCCTGTACTTGTTCCATCAAATAATAATAAATATTTTCAAATTCTTCATAGGGTTTTAAAAAGAATTTTTCATAATAATATTTTTCAAGCTCTCCTATGAGAGTCTCTCCATTGGGAAATAGTGAAGTCAAAATAACACCGGTGTCTTCCTGCATTTCTTCGGGAAGAGCAAATCCGTCAGGTATCATACTTTTACCATTTTTGGACATTTTATATTGCATTACAAGGGGAATACCTGCGTCTTTCAAGGCTTCTATGCCGGCTGCAATGCCAAGGCTCATGCTGATATCGTATTGTTCCTTGATTCCATATTCATCAGTCAAATCAAAATATCCCAATTGCCCTGCAAGATGGATCACATCTTCTGCTTTTGTTATTTTTACAAATTTTGCGCTTCCATCAGGCTGTTTATATAATTTTGTTATATTCTTATCGATTATCCTGTCCTGATCATCAATGGTCAAAGGCTCAATAAAATTTTCACCATTAATTATCGCATCAAAATTATCCTTTGCAAAAACTTTTCTTGCTTTACCTGGGAGTCCCAGAGAAACGCCGGAGATCACAATTTTATCAATATTAAAATTAAATTTTTCAAATGCATAGGCAGCAGCTTCTTTTTTCTGACGTTGATATTCTTTATAAAGCAGATTATCAATATATTGAGTGTTTTTATTTTTAAATGTCTCAAAATCCTGATCCGATGACATTGCAACAGGCATGTCAGGTATAGGCAATTCAGAATCATTAGTTTTGTTCATAAATCTATTATCCTTTTGTTCTTGTAATGATAAGGTTGATGGTAAAGGTAGCTGAGCAGGGATGGCAGCAGGGTTGGTAAAAACAGCATTATATGATCTTAAATACCCCATACAGGCATCAAACGATGCTTTTTCGCCCTTTTTAATATCCACACTAACTGCTGTATTATAATCAGCGATATTAATATTTTTTAAAAGATTAACAAGGAGCCTTGAAGGTCCTATTTCAATAAAATGAGTTCTTCCGCTTGCATAAACATATTCAATGGATTTAATAAATTCCACAGGGGATATTATTTGTTTTGCAAGAAGATCTTTTACCTCATGACGTCTCTCAGAATATGGTTCCCCAAGGGTGTTTGAGATTATTTTGCCATACCGTGTTTCTTTTAACCTTATGGTATCAAGATATTTTCTTAATTTTTCCGAAGCTTTTTTAAGAAGTGGAGTATGAAATGCTCCTGAAAGATTGAGTTTTGTAAAACCAACTCCTTTGCTTTGTAAAAATTCACAAAATTTTGCTATTTCATCTTCTGCACCTGACACAGCAGTTTGTTTTTCACTATTTTTATTTGTTACGTAAATATTTGATATAAATGATTCTCTGATAAGGGTTTCAACTTCTTTTTCATTTTTAAAAACAACCATTATTTTGCCGGGAATTTCATCACCTGCCTGCTTCATTAAATCTGCACGTTTAATAATCAGATTCATGGCATCGTCAAAATCTATCATTCCATTACAATAAAGAGCTGTATACTCGCCAACACTGTGACCAATAAAGTAATCAGGAGAGAATCCCTCTCTGTGCAGTCTGTCAAAAATAGCTGCTGAAGATAGAAATATTGCAGGCTGGGTGTTCTGAGTAAGATTCAGATCAGGGTTATCTTTAAACATCATGTCCAGGAGAGAATATCCCCGGGTGTCATAAAATATTTTTTCCCCTTTATCCATTATATTTTTAATGAAATCGTCTTTTTCATAAAGTTCCTTCATCATGCCGCTTCTCTGGGCGCCCTGACCGGAAAGCAGAGCTACCATCCTGAGCTTTTGACCTGTATTATCTGATGAGTATGCAAAATCCCTTAAGCGTACAAAATCAGCCTGGGATGCCGGACGTTTGGTTTGCATTGCCTCTAAACTTTTTGGAATTGCACTTGCAATAATATGCATATGGACACCGCCAATACCATTTACATTGGACGCAAACCTGACAGGTTTGTTATCTTTGATATCTATTAATTTCTCTGCTGTTCTTAAAATTTTACTATCATTGATAGTTGAATATTTTTTTTCATAATTATGGTCAGGCAGGATCTGGTTGTTTTTAACCATTAACATGAGTTTTGCTAAAGCAACTGCAGGGTTTGCTGCTCTAAAATATCCAAACTGGGGTTTTGAATTACCGCAATAGACTTCATGGTCAAAGCATTCTTCTACCACTTGTTTTTCAACCATATCTCCAAAAATATTGGAAAATGCAAACAAATCAAGATGTCTGACTTCTTCTTTTCTTATACCGCTTTTTTTATAGCAATCATTAATAGCAGACACAAAAACAGGTCCTGAAGGTGAAAGGAGGTGATCTGGAACACTTGATTTTACAGAGATATTATTTAATTCCCCATAGATTTCCATATCAGCTTCTTTTGCTTTTTTATAGGTGGTAAGAACATGCATTGCAGCGCCTTCACCCATAACATATCCATCGGCCCTTGAATCAAAATAATTGCAATCTCCTTCTGATAAGAGTCCCATACGTTTAAATGCCATTAATGCAGCAGGATAAAGATTTGTATCAACCCCGCCTGTGAGGGCAAAATCAAGGTCTTTAAATAAAAGTTCCCTTGCAGCAGATCGCATGGCAACAGATGCGGAGGCACATGAAGCATCAATTACATAATTTGCTCCGTTAAATCCAAAATAATTGGCAATTCTCCCTGATATTATATTGGAAAGCAAACCAGGTGTTGTATCTCCATTGTTCTCAGGGATATTTTTTTCAATAATGGACAATACGTGATTTGCCATTGCTCTTCTGTCTTTTTCAGGGATTGGTGAATAATCGTTCAATAGTTGAGCAATAAATTGTCTTCTAACCCTTAAAATATTTTTGCATTGGCGCTCGCCTGCAATTGTGCCTAGAATAACTCCTGCCCTGTTGCCCTTTTCAAGACATTTGGCAAGTCCTGAGGTGTTTATTGCCTCATCAGCAGCCATGAGTCCGAAAAGCTGCCCCCTCTCCACTGACCTGACAACAGTTGGAGGCATTTTGTATTTAATATTATTAAATTTAAAATCCCTTGCAATGCCTGCCTTAACCATTGGCAGCCAGTAAAAAGATCCTTTTTTCTCATCATTATATGCTTTATTGCTGCATATTCTTTCAGGTATAGGGCTTAAATTAGTGTGACCTGATTGAAGCTGTTCCCAGAATTCTTCTTTATTGTTTGCATCGCCAAGCAGCGTGCCTAATCCTGCTACAACAATTCTATCATCATTAAAATCATATTCAGTATCTGTAAATATATCACGGTCTAAAATTTGATAATCATCTCTGAATTCCTGCAAAAGAGCATGGTAATTAATTCCGCCAAATCCATAGGCGCTCACACTTGCTCTTTTTACTTGTCCATTGGTCTCCCATTTTTTTTGATCTTTAACTATGAATAATGATGATCCCTCTAAATTACAATTCCTGGATAAATTTTCAAATTGACAATTAGGAGGCAGTATCCCATTATTGATTGCAAGCAAAGCTTTTAAAAATCCGGCTGCTCCTGATCCACCCAATAGATGACCTATCTGGGATTTAATGGAGCTTATTCCGGCATGGGCACCTGCATATTTTTCTTTTAAGGTGGATATCTCAACCTCATCACCAACAGTGGTTGCAGTTCCATGGGCTTCGATAAAACCAATATCTTTTGGTTTTATATCCTGAAGAGTTTTTTCAAAACACCGGTCTATACATAATTTTTGCCCCAGAGGGTTAGGAGCCGCAATGGCTTTGCCTTTTCCATCTGAGCTTGACCCAATGGCATTTATTACGCCGATAATATTATCATTATCTCTTATGGCATCTTTCATTCTTTTTAACATAAAAACAACTGAGCCTTCACCAAGAATAAATCCGTCAGCTCTTTCATCAAAGGGGAATGACCCTGTTGCAGACAATGTGCCCATTTTTGAAAATCCAATAAATGTCTCAGGAGAAAGATGGGTATTAACTCCACCTACAATTACCTGATCATGCTCTCCTGACAAAAGTTCCCCTGCAGCAGCATCAATTGCAGCAAAGGATGAAGCACAGGCTGCATCAATAACATAATTCAGTCCTCTGATTCCAAGATGTTTTGCAACCCTTGCAGCTTCAATATTTAAAAGCATGCCATGTACAGGATCGTAACCAGGATTATCACCTTCGAATCCTTTTTTTAAAAATTCCTTTAAATCATCTTGTTGATCTTTATTTAAATTTTTAAATTCATCAGTCTGTTTTATCCACGCCATGACTTCAGGAAAATAATATTTAAATAAAAGATCATTTCCAAGTTCGTTACCAAGGCAGGTCGCTATGATTACGGCTGTTCTTGTGGGGTCTTTACAGATAATTTGATCATCTTCACCAAGATATCCGGCATTTTTGACAGCTTTATAGGCAGTCTCAAGGACAAGCTGCTGGCTCTTTGATAATCGGGCAGCTTTATCTTTGGCATAACCAAATCTTTTGCCGTCAAATTTATAGTCGTTCATACATCCTGCAAGCAAGGTATAACTTCTGTCTTCAGCACTTTTATCAGGGTCATAATAAAATTCACGGTTAATTCTTGATTCGGAAATTTTAGATATTGAATATTTTTTGGAAAGGACATTGTCCCATAGTTGTTCCGGCGAATCAGCATCGGGCAGGGTGCATGCCATCCCAATGACTGCTATTTCATCATTGATTTTATTTTTTTTCGAACTTAAAATTTCAAGTTTATTAAGATTTTGAAAAAGAATGTCTTTATTATTGATATATTTTAAATGGATATCATTTATACTGAGCTGCCCGTTGAAAAATGCAAGGCTGTCTCCCACAAGGAAATTACCTTTTTCTTTATGTTCTTCTCCTTTAAAATATGTATAGTTTTCCTCACCGGGATTTTTAAAATCAGGCAGGAATCCTTTTGCTCCTATTAAAAGAGAACCAATATTTTTTTGTTCAAATTCACGTTTGCGGTTATCTAAGCTCTCTTTGCTTTTAATCATGTCCTGCTCAAGCTTGAGCATCATTTTTGCAAATTCTGTTGGTGCGGTTCTTGATAACAGACCAACTGTTTCGCCTACAACAACGGTCTCATCTATATCAGATATGATCTGCTGGTATTGGGCTTCTAAACTTTGTGTTTCAATGATTTCCGGAGTAAAAAGGTATGCGGTGCCAACCTGGATACCTATTTTTATGTTTTTTGATGCAAGGATTGAAGAGAACCCGGAAATAAAACAAGCGCCATGGCAAGTTGATATGCCTCCTGCAAAAATCAGGGAAAGGTCAGATAGTTTATAATTGTTCTGGTCAAGGATATGGTTGATTGCAACTTCCCACAGGACAAGGCTTGAAAGTGAGCCAACATGTCCTCCTGCTTCTCCGCCTTCAAATATAAATCTTTTACATCCACTTTGGATACCGTTTTTTAACATGGAAACTGATGGAGCATGGAGATAGGTTTTTGTCCCGGCATTTTCAAGATCAATAATTTGTGAAGGAACACCACCTGCAAAAAGTGCAAAGGGGATTTTATAATCTTTAACCATTTGTAAATGGCTTTCAACAGCAGGGTTAAAAGCCTCTATCCCAACAAGACCTGCGCCGAATCTGTCAAGATTTTCAGCACCGTCTTTCAGCATTTTATCTGCAAGATCTTTGGGAAGGCTTCCCACAGCGAGAAACGGAAGCGCCCCAGCCTTAAAGACCTTTGAGGCAAATTTGGAATTATCACTGATGTTTGCCATGGGTCCTTGAATAATGGGATATTTTGTTCCATGGGTTTTTGCTAAGTCTGAACCCTCTTTTAAGGGATCATATTGATCAACATGGCTCAGGTTTGTTCCTATACCCTTAAAAAAGGTTGAGATGATTTCTTTTAAGGATTTTGTGTTTTTTGCAAAAAATTTTGCAAAAATACCATCCTGACCAAGATAAAATAATGATTGAATAAATTGAGCTTCGCTATTATCAAGGGGGATTATATTTTCTTTGATTTTGTCAAAAAGTTCTTTTTCGCACCCTGTTTCCCCTGCAAGCTCAACTGCTTCTTTTTTCAAATCTTTTACAATCTTTGTGCCGAGTTTTGCAAAAACTCTATATATATTGTTATTGTCTGTTTTAATCTGGGTAGAATCATTTTCATCCAGAGATGCAATGAGATTTTTTAAATTTTCAGCAATGGGTGCCTCATCTGCAAGCCATAGCTGGCTGTCAAGAACAAGACCTGAAACACCGGCTGCAAACATCCCGGCTCCGGTATGCATGCCCACACCACCCTGGACAAAAACAGGGAGATCAGAATTATTAAGATACCATTGCATAAGGATAAAAGAAGAATATTTGGAAACTCTGCCTCCTGCCTCATTACCTTTTAACACCAATGCATGGGGATTGACGGCTTGAATTTTTTCAGCCATATTAATATCTCTTATTTCAAGGGCAATTTTTGTATCTGAGAATTCGGAAAAATCCCCGGGGTTTTCATCTTTCCCTAAAGTACTGATAACAAGATCAAGATTTGGGGTGTGTAGATTTTTAATGTCATTAATAAGTGTCTGATCCTGATTTGCAAGTCTTACTCCAAAAAGGATATCCTCGCTGGATAATTGTTGTACTCTTTCAAGGATTAAATCTCTGTCTAAAAACTCAGTATCCAGAATCCCCAGTGCGCCTGCATTATGTATTGCTTTGAAATAGTTCAAGTCAAAAACTTTTATGGGATTTAAAACCATTAAAGGTAGTTTTGAGTTAAGTATCCTTGTTATCATCTATTGTCTCCATATATAATTATAAAAATATTTATTTTATTTTCAGTTGATCCGGATTTCATGCCGGGCAACAAACTTGTCAAAGTGTCTATCAATAACCATGCCACAATCTTATGATTTCATAACATGTTTAATTTATGCTGTTTTTTTAAATTGTCTTATTTTATTGTCTGTGGTAATAATTGGAGACTATGCATTTTTTGAATATTTATATACATAAAATGTATGTTGAATGTAAAATTGTTAAATATTGAGGTCTGTTTTGAAAAAAAAATTAAATCATGAAGAAAGAAGATTTTTTAAAACTGTTTATCATGCTGCATTTGCAAATCCTTTTTCCACATTGCGCAGAAGACTTGATTCGATTATTGCAGGAATATTCCCTTCAGCTTCCAGGAGAGAAAGCACTGATAAATGTATCCATGAGATAGATTCCAGAATAAAACAGCTTGAATCTCAAGGCATAGCAAATCTGAATTCTTTTTCAGGAAGAGATCAGGCAATCATGAAAATAGTCTTTCTTTTTGATATTTTTCATAAATTCAGAGATGATTTTGATAAGCTTATTATACTTCAGATAAAAGCAGGAGATTCTCCTGTATCCGTACCTTTTGCAGATAGGATTATTTCCATATTATTAAAAAGAGGTTTTTCTGAAAACAGGGCAATCCATTACCTTGGATTATCCTATCAATTAAGACGGGCTTTTCATTTTATTTCCCATTCCCTTGTGGGAACAACACCCTGCATGATTAAGTTTAAAAATCACCTTTGGAATAATGTGTTTACCGATGATATTAATTTTTATGAAAATTATTTATGGGATAAAATGGAAGATTTTTCCACCTTGCTCCTCGGGGAAACAGGAACTGGTAAAGGTACTGCTGCCATGGCAATTGGCAAAAGCGGTTTTATTCCCTATAATAATAAAACAAAATGTTTTAATGAAAGTTTTATGCATGCATTTAATTCCCTGAACATTTCCCAATTTCCTGAAACTCTGTTGGAATCGGAACTTTTTGGACATAAAAAAGGGTCCTTTACCGGAGCTGTTGATAATTATCAAGGAGTTTTTGACAGGTGCAGCCCCCATGGTTCAATATTCTTAGATGAGATTGGTGAGATTCCAAACCATGTACAGATAAAACTCTTACAAATATTGCAGGAAAGAGTTTTTACTCCTGTTGGAAGCCATACACAATGCAGATTTCAGGGACGTGTCATTGCAGCAACCAACAGGTCTGTAAAGGATATCCTGGAAGGGAAAGTGTTTAGAGATGATTTGTATTATAGATTATGCTCAGATATTATTGAAGTCCCGCCATTAAGGGAACGAATAAGGGAAAATCCGAAAGAACTTGATACATTGCTTGAATTTACCATTGAAAAAATGACTGGTAATAAATCTGCAAATCTTATTGAGAGAGCTAAAAGAGTTATTAATACACACCTTGGCGAACATTATGAATGGCCGGGCAATGTAAGAGAACTTGAACAATGTGCAAGAAGTGTTTTGCTGCGGCGTAGCTATAAAGGAGTAACCCTGGAACCTGCTAAGCCTTCAAGTCTTGAAGACCAGTTGATTGCCGGCATAAAAACAAAAAATATTGATGTTGCCGGGTTGATTTCGGGATATTGCACCATATTATATAAAAGTTTTGGAACCTATGAAAAGGTTGCTAAAAAAGCAAGGTTAGATAGAAGAACAATTAAAAAATATATTGATAATAAAACTCGATAAAGCTTGAAAATTTTTAAGAATTGGGGCGAATACAAAAGATATTATTGAAAAGTTTTAAATACTATATCCCGTGGGTTTAGCGCATCTTGTTCATCAGGGTCTAATTTGTTTCTGATAAAATTAAGAAATGGACCCATGTCGCTCCTGCATAAATTTTCCCGGGTTATACCCATTGAGTCAAAAACTTCATCCACAATAACACTTGCTACGGGACCTGTTATATCAGATAATATTTCCATGAGTATTGAGAAAAAACGTTTGCTTTCTTTGCCGGAAAGATACCCATGGGAACGAACCGCCCCGATAATTTTATTTTCTGCAAGGTTTGAGATGGTTGACAAAACTTGAAATTCAGACAATCTGGATTTGACTAAAATTTCTATAACAGTCTTTGTCCCGTTCATGGCAAAAGCAATGCTCTGTTCTTCCTGATTAAGTTTTTTCCCGTTATTCATTTCAGCTTTATTTAATTGAAATACTGTTTCACATCCTTGAACGTTGATTTTAATTTTTTCAATTATTTTTTTAAGCTTTGCAAGGTAATTTATAATTTTTTCAGTGTTTTTTATATCTTCAGGCGTTGCAGTGATTTTCAATGACTTATCTGTAAACTTAGCAAAAAAACTAACCCATGAAAAAATTTTTTCCGCTGCCTCGTTACCTTTTAATTCGTCAATGCTTATGCGTACAATATTCCCGGAGGAAAAATAAATTCTACCTCGCTCATTGGAGTAATGCACTATATTCAGTACTCCGGTTGCCTTTGAATCAATTAATGGTTTTATTATGGTATGCAATGGCCTGTACATTTTTTATTTTCTCACCATTTTCATTAATTTTACAACACTCTTGCGCATACGATCAAAGGATTTATAAAGGTCACCAATTTCATCTTTTGCAGACACTTCAAGCTTTTGATTCAAACCTTTACCCCGGCTGATTTCCTCTGCTACAGAAGTAAGATTGCGAATGGGTTTTGTTACTATCCTGTCCAATACAACCCATAGAATGACTAAAATAAATAAAACAATTATGGTTCCGAGTATTGCATTTTTAAATGCAATATATTTTAATTTCGACAATGCTTCTTCCAATGAAACATAGGTTATAAAAGTTGCTATAACAGAGTTCTCTTTATAATTATATCCTCCGGGACCTGGATAACGTTCTTTTCTTCCCCTGGGGGCAAAATCAGGACTGCCGTGGCATAAAAGACATGATTTTTTTGCCACAACCGGTCGCGCAAGATAAAAATACTGGGCATTATCACGAGTTATTATACCCTTTTGCAATGGAAGATCAGGGTTTAAGTTAAAGGCATTGATAACCTTGATTTCCTGGGCATCAGCCTTATTGGAGGAGTTAACAGGATCAACAGTTGCCTGTTTAAAGCTATATCCGGGTTGAGACCTGGCAAAGGAATCTGAAATTGATCTTGCAACAAAAAATCCTCCCATGATTTCAGGGTGGAATTGACCTTTTCCTGCAATTTTTATGGCAAGGGGGCGCATTGTTTTCACAGTATATTTGCGAGCTGCCATGGCAAAGGAATTGATTAATTCAGCTTTTTGATAGGCTTCCTCAAAAATTCTCTTTCTAGCATCAATATTATTTAATACATCTATTAATATGAACGCTATTATCCCTACAATTAAAAGAATAAGATTTAATTTTGTTTTTATTGACATATTGAGAGTTCCTCTTAGTTACATGTCCCGGGCAAAATAAATATTTAGACATCTCTTAAAGCACGAATGAAGAATAGGATAAATATAGGATATACAACTCTACGATATTTGTCAAGTAAGTTATCGTCAATTTTTTTAAAATTGTATGTTTGATTTTTAAACATACAATAACTGATTGATTTTATAAATAAAATTAAGATTCTTGCCTGTGGGCGTAAAATTAATGTTTAATAATACAACAATATCATCATGTTTTTTAATCGTGATTAGCGTAAGTGACTGATATAACATCTGATTTAATCGTGGTACCATTGTTGCTATGAAGGGATGCAGGTATGAGGTTGTTAACTTTAATTATATAATGGAGTAAACATGCACTGGAACATTTATTTACCAATTGCACATGTAAGTTTGTCCCTGCCTCTGGTGGTGGGACTTGGATTAGTGGTCGGTTTGCTTTCCGGCTTGTTTGGCGTAGGTGGAGGATTCCTTATGACGCCCATATTAATCATGTTTGGCATCCCTCCCACCGTGGCTGCTGCATCTGATTCAAACCAGATTGTTGCGGCATCGGCTTCAGGATGTTTTGCCCACTATCGTCTGGGCAATGTTGATTTTAAAATGGGAATATATCTTCTTATAGGCGGTGTAATAGGCGGGACAGGAGGTGTACAACTAATTAAGGTTTTAAGGGCAATGGGCAATGCTGATTTTTTAATTAAAATCACATATGTCCTAATGCTTGGCTTTGTTGGTGGCTATATGCTGCTCGAAAGCATACAGACAATGCGTAAAAAGGAGACTGTTGAAGCGGCTCCGACAGAACCAAAGGAATCAGCATATACCCGTATGCTTAATATGCTTCCCTATAAAACCAATTTTGTCAAATCAGGTATTGTATTATCGCCCATTGTACCTCTTTTTCTTGGAGTGTTAGTCGGCGTGTTAGCAGCAATCATGGGTGTAGGTGGAGGATTCATTATGGTCCCTGTCATGGTATACCTTTTAAGAATGCCAATGCACGTAGTAGTCGGGACAAGTCTTTTTCAGGTTCTTTTTACCTGTGTTGATGTGACTATTATGCAGTCCTATTCCAATAGGACAGTTGACTTTGTATTAGCTCTTTTATTATTAATAGGGTCCACAATTGGTGCCCAGATAGGTGCACGTATAAGTACAAAAATCAATGATGACCAGCTCAAGATTTATCTTGCTATTTTAGTATTGCTTGTTATGGTCAAGATGAGTTATGGACTAGTTGTCCCTCCCCATACTCTTTTAGCTTTTCACGGAGGTCATTAAGATATGAAAAATATTTATAAACTAATTATTTTTATCTTTATGGGTTTTATTTTATGTATATGTCCTGCAATGGCTGATTCTGCAATTCCAAACATTATTATAAGCCCCAAAATCATAGAGATCGGTACATTTTTTTCTGGCGGCGATATTACTATTTCAGGTGAAATTCCAATGAATGACGATATTGTTATAGAAGTATCAGGTCATGATTCGAAAAATGAATTTGATATAAAAGGGAAAAAAGGAATTTTATGGATGACAATTGGACAAGTCCATATTGACAGAGTCCCGGAATTATATATCCTTTTGTTACCTCCCGGAGAAAACTGGGGGGAAAAAATTGAATCCCTTGGAGTCGGTATGGGACAGTTAAAGTCCAGAATGCAGGCTGAAAGCTCAATTGCCGTGCCTCCTGATATTTTTAATATGTTTATTAAATTTAAGGAGTCAGAATCTCTTTATGGTGAAAAACTCAAGGCGATTAAATATTTACCCATGGACAATGGGAAAAAGAAATTTACAATAATATGTAAACTTCCTTCTTCCATTAAAAAGGGTAAATATACTATTAAAGCAACAACAATAAGCAAAAATATTGTAAAAACAAGTATTACAAAAAATTTTTCAGTGGAGGAAGTCGGATTTATAAAATTAGTAGATCATCTGGCTTCTGACCGCAGGATATTATATGGTGTGTCAGCCGTGGTAATTGCCCTGATAGCAGGGTTGGGCATGGGAATTGTTTTTAAACAAAGCGGTGGAAGCCATTAATGAAATTTTTTAGTCAAATACTTTCCTGGATTAAAAAGATCTCTTTTTTTCAAAAAAAGGAAAAGATTTCTTTTAATGATCTCTTTGTCCGCTTTCACCAAATCCTGGAGGGGAATAATACCACCATGGAGATGATTGCTGATATGGAGGACAAATTAGGAGGAGAATATGTATTTGATAAAAAATATATGGAAGACTCTGTTGCAAATATTAAAGAGGCAGTGCTGCAAAGTGCCTATAATCTGAATTTTATTTCAGGTAATAAGGATATTCAACTCTATAATGTAATAGAAACCATTGCCAGGCAATTAAGGCAGGAACTTGCAGGCGAGTTGATTATTCCCGGAGGTAAAAATGTTCTGGCATTGGAAAATATTGAAGAAACACTTGATGAAGCAGTAGGCAACAAGGCATATAACCTTTTCAGGATATTGAATTTTCCCAATACTAATGTGCCTCAAAGTTTTGTAGTTACAATTGGCGGATTCCATAGATACCTTGCAATGAACAATCTTTATGAATCTATTAATACCCTCATGGAGGAATGCAGAGCAAATGAGGAAAGAATTGATATTATATCAAATAAAATAAGATTATTGATTCTCAATGGAGAAATCCCCACAGAGCTCCGTCATGAAATTTTAAAAAGAGCAGAAGCCATGGCAGATGGTAATGTGGAAAAGATTTTTTATTCGGTTCGCAGCAGTGCTGTGGGTGAAGACGGAGCATTGAGCTTTGCAGGTCTTCATGATTCATTTTTAAACGTTCCTTTTAGGGATCTTTTATCCAGTTATAAAAAAGTATTGGCAGGAATGTATACCCAGGGAAGTATACGATATAGGATTGAAAAAAAATTGCCTTTTACAGACATGGCAATGGCAGTTTTATTTCAAAAAATGGTAAATAGCAAGGTGGCAGGCGTTGCCTATACTGTAGATCCTGGAGCTCCCCAGAACCAGTCCTGCCTGATAGGAGCAAGCTGGGGGCTTGGAAGATCAGTGGTCGAAGGCAATACTGAAGTGGATATGTTTCAGGTATCCAGACGCCGCCCTTATAAAATTATAGATTCCAGAATTAATGAAAAAAAATTAATGGTATCTGCCAATGGTCCTGACATTCCTGTTCAGGTGGAAGAAGAGATGCAAACCAAGCCTTGTCTTTCTTCTGAACAGGCAGGGTCCATTGTTGAAACAGGTCTTGTAATTGAGCGTTTCTTTAAGCACCCCATGGACATTGAATGGGCTTTAAATTCCAAAGGGCAATTAAGAATACTTCAGGCAAGACCCCTTGGAATTTCCCGTGTTGGTAAGAGTCGCAGCCCTGAGCTAAAAGAATTATTAAAAAAGCAGAAAACCCTGCTAAATGACCAGGGAGTGATTGCCCATCGTGGTGTCGGGGCAGGACCTGTGTATATTGTAACAGATGAAGAGTCTTTAAATAGATTCCCAAGTGGAGCTGTGCTTGTTGCAAGATTTGCCATACCTTTATTATCCAGCGCAATCCCCAGGGCAAGTGCAATTATTACAGATGTTGGCAGCCCAACAGGTCATATGGCAACAGTTGCCAGAGAATTTCAGATTCCTACAATTGTGGATACAGGGTCTGCTACACAGGTTTTAAAGCCAGGCAAGGAAGTTACTGTTGATGCAGATAAAAATATTGTGTATGAAGGTCGTATAATAGATCTTTTATATCATCAACTTCTGGAAAGACCTTTATTTGAGTTCAGGTATGAATTTCAGATATTACGAAGGCTCCTTCGCAGAATATCTCCTTTAACATTGATTGACCCCGAGGGAGCAAACTTTAATCCCAAAGGTTGTACAACATTTCATGATGTAATCAGGTATATACATGAGACATCTTTGCAGACACTGCTTGCCATTGCTGAAAAACCTGCCAACCTGACGGGTGCCGGAGGGAAACGGTTGAAATCTGACCTCCCCTTGAATATGATTCTCATTGATATTGGCAATGGACTAAGCAGCACAGCAGAAAAAATGAAAAAAGTAACACCTGATCAGATTTTATCTCGCCCAATGAAAGCATTGTGGGCAGGCATGGATTCTCCTGATACATGGAATACAGATCCTATTGCGCCTGATTTTAAGGGTTTGATGTCAGGCGTGATCCGCACTCAGACAGAATCAGTTGCAGGGCAAACTCTGGCAGGTCTCAATGTTGCTGTTCTGGGAGAAAATTATTTAAACCTGACATTAAGGGTGGGCTATCATTTTACTGTTGTGGATGCCTATTTTGGATCTAACCCTGAGAAAAACAGCATCTTATTCCGATTTGTAGGCGGAGCAACAGATATCACAAGGAGGTCAAGAAGGGCAGCATTGTTATTGTCTATTCTTGAGAATATAGGCTTTAAGGTGGAAGGAAGCGGTGATCTGGTGATTGCCCGAGCTGTTAACTCCAGTAGCGAACAGATGAAAAATTATTTATTTCTTATAGGGAAATTAATAGGTTTTGTCCGCCAACTGGATATTCTAATGAAGGATGATACTACTGTGAAATTGTATTTTAATCGTTTTATGTCAGAAAACAGTATCACCCCCACAAGCGACTTAAATTTAAAAGGAGTAAAGGGAAAATGAAAAAGAAATTATCAATTTGCGTATTGGATGATGAACCCATTGTTGGAGATCGCTTAAAACCTGAATTGGAAGATGCAGGCTATGAAGTCGAAGTTTTCACTGACAGTGCAAGCGCGATAAAACGACTTGATGACCGATGTTTTGATATATTTATTACTGACCTGAAGATGGAAGGCGTTGATGGCATGGGGTTTTTAGAAAAGGTCAAAGAAGAATGTAAAGATTCGGAAGTTATTATGATTACAGGATATGCAACCCTTGAATCTGTGAGAGAATCATTTGTAAAAGGTGCCTATGACGTAATTGCCAAACCTTTTCGTATTGATGAAATCCGTACAGCAGTTAATAAAGCTAAAAAACGTGTTAATAAAAGAAAATAATAATTTTATCAGGGAGATGTGCATTGCTGAATTTACTTGTATCTATTGATACCAGCGCTGAAGCTGTTATTGCTTTAAAAACAGCTGCTTTTTTTGGTAAAGGAGTGGTAATACAGCCTATTTATGTGTATGAGCCTCCTGGCAGAGATATTGAATTCGGAGCTGGCTGGGCAAGACATTCATGGGAAAAAGAAACATACAAGCTTGCACAGGTCACTATTGAAAAATTAATATTAACTCAGCAGAAAAAATATCCAACCATAAAGAAACCTATGCTGTTAAAGGGAAATCCTGTAACCAGAATAGCAGATTTTTTCAACAAAAAAAAATTTGATTTTCTGGTTGCAAGTTCTTTCCTTAAAATGTCTAATACAATTGAATGTATCCAGTGTTTTCAAAATACTGCCCGCAAGGATAAAAATTCTATCCCTTTATTAATTATAAATAAGATTAATGATTTTAAAAAAATTATTATATTAACAGATGGGGGCGAAACAGCTGAAAAGGCAATAGGCTTACTATTAAAACTGCCTTCTTTGCTATACTCCAAAATTATTTTAATAGGGCTTGCACGTGCAAACGATGATTCTGAAAAAATCCAGTTTCTGAATCTGGAAAGAGGGCGTGCCATATTAAAAGAAAAGAATTTTGGGGCAGAAGGTTATATATTTTCAAAATTAGGTTTAAAAGGACTTAAAGAGAAACTCAGAGGGGAAGGGGTCTTAGTCTGTCCTGTTTTATCAAGCGATGGCCATTTAGATTTATCTAAAATTATAACCAGAAAAAATCAATCCGGTATATTTTGTATAGAGCCATGATCAAGGTTTGAGCCCAAGCTTTTTAATTTTACGCCATAATGTTGAACGCGTAACACCTAAAACCCGGGCAGCTTTTTCTTTTTTACCTCCAACAGCAGATAAAACTTTTATAATATGTTCGTTTTCTAATTCTTCAAGGCTTTTTAACTCGGGATTTTTTCCGGGTAATGAATCTGTATTTTTCAGATATGGAGGGAGATCTTTTTCTTTGATATGATCATGATCAGATAAAGCAACACACCTGGCAACAATATTTTCAAGTTCTCGCACATTACCGGGATAGTCATATTGGTCAAAAGCATTTTTGACTTTTTGAGAAAATCCTTTGATATTTTTTCCATAGGCCTTATTAAATTTATGGAGAAAATGATCTGCCAGAAGCCACAGGTCTCCTTCTCTGTCCTTTAGACGCGGCAAAAATATTGTCATTACATTCAGCCTGAAAAACAGGTCTTCTCTGAACTTGCCTTTTTTAACTTCCTGGTCCAGATCGCAATTGGATGCTGCCAATATTCTGATGTCAATATTAATGGGGTTGGTGCCTCCAAGACGATATATCTGTCCCTCCTGCAATACTCTTAACAATTTCACCTGCATATCCAGCGGCATTTCAGCTATCTCATCCAATAGAACAACACCTGTATCAGCAGTCTCCAATAATCCTTTTTTGGAATTAAAGGCTCCTGTAAAAGCAGCTTTTTCATGACCGAATAATTCATTGGCTATTAATTCAGGAGAAAATCCGCCGCAATTTACAGAGACAATAGGATTGTCACATCTGGGGCTCATACGGTGAATTGCCTTGGCTACAAGCTCTTTGCCAGTCCCACTCTGCCCGTTAATAATAACAGGGCAATCAACACTTGCAACTTTCTGGATCATTTTATAGATTTCAACCATTTGCCGGCTGGTTCCAATCATGCCATCCTGTCCAGCTTTCTGCATCATTAATGCCCGCAGATTATCCGCCTCAATTCTCAGTAGGATTTTATCTAGGATATGGGATATAAGATTATGAAATTCGTCAAGCCTTATGGGTTTGGTCAAATAATGAAAGGCTCCTGCCCGAATCGCTTCAATGGCAGAATCAATGGTTGCATAACCTGTAATCACAACAATTTCAGTCTCGTCATGTATCTGCCTTACTTTTTTGATAATCCCCATTCCGTCAATTCCGGGAAGTTTCATATCTGTTATCACAAGATCATAGGGCGAGCATTTAAAGGATGCTAAAAATGATTCCCCTTTGAAAAACACATCAACAAGATAGCCTCTTGCAGCTAATTCTTCCTGGAGGTGGATGGCAGAAATTTTTTCATCATCAATAACTGCAATTCTTATTAATTGTTTATTCATAAATCATTTCTTTTTTGCCGGGAAGGGTTATGGTAAAAGTACTGCCTTTTCCAGGAGTGCTTTTTACATCAATTCTCCCGCCTAATTTTTTAATTATACCGAAACTTACTGACAACCCAAGACCAGTTCCCTGTCCCACCTCCTTTGTCGTAAAAAAAGGATCGAAAATATTTTGGATAATATCTTCCGGAATGCCTTCACCTGTATCTTTAACTGAGATCAAGATCCTTCCGTCTGTGTCATGGGAGGTCTTTATAAATAATTTTCCGCCTTTATCCATGGCATGTATGGCATTGACAACAAGGTTTAAAAAAACCTGCTGTAATTCCTGATGGTTCCCCTGAATTTTTGACAAGTCATGATCAATATCTTTTGTCAGCTCAATTTTTTTAAGGGATAATTCATTGGCAGTGATTTTTAAAATATCATCCAATACCTTATTTACATCCACATTTTGAATAATTGAAGTTTCTGCCCGGGAAAAATCAAGGAGATTTTTTACAATTCCACTTGCACGTATTGCCTGATTAAGAATATCCTGGAGCATTGAATTTTGTTTTTCTTCTTCTATTTTTCGTTTTCCAGCCAGGACATCAATAGTCAAAATTATATTATTAATGGGGTTATTTAATTCATGGGCAACTCCGGAAACAAGGGTGCCAAGGGATGCAATTTTTCTATCATGGACTATTTGTTCCTGTCTTGCATCTAATTCTGCTATCATTCTGTTAAATGCAAGGACAAGGCGGTCCACTTCGCTTTCTATTTTACCGGAATGCTCAATGGGTGAAAAATCTCCATGACCTATTTTTTTTGTTGCTTTTTCCAGCTTAATCAAAGGATCAATAACTTTACGGCTTAATACTATCCAGCCTATAAAAAACAATCCAAGGATCAGCCCTGCTGAGACAAGGGGTAGGCGAACAGCACGATGTGTAGCTAAAGCAATTTTTTTTCTGGTTTGTTCTAATACGTTTTGGGAAAGTTCAACCAGATGGCGGCCTGCTGATCTGATTTTTTCCTGATCATCTTTATCAGGTATCTTTGTAAGGGGAAGACCATTGGGTATCCCCATGGAGATTCCATATTCCTTAAAAGCTAAATTCCATTTATCCATATTTAAAAAATTCTTAGCTATTTCAGGAGTTTTGCTCATATGCTGATATTCTTCTCTTGCCTTTTTAAAAAGGCGCAGAATCTGGTCTCTATTATCCTTGCCATGATAAAGAAGAAAATTTTTCTCATATCGCCTTATTTCAAGAATTGTTTCAAATAAATTTTCTGCATGCTCAAGGCTTAAAGTGGCATGATTAATGGATTCGATTTGGAAAAATAATATGAAAAAGCTTGTAAGCCAGATTGTAAGCCCGATACATGCAAGCAGTCTGCTCTTATTCTGCAGGTTGAAATTTGACCAGGTTTGTTTCATAAACATTGCCTCCTTATTGAGTAATCCATCTCCTTCCCACGACCATATAAATAAAAACAGATCCCAGGATTAAATACCCAAACATCTGAACATTCTTAGTTTTAAAAAGAAAAGAAAGAGTTATAATAATACTTGTACTGATCAGGAAAAAAAGTGGTTTTGGGATCTGCTTAAGGATGATTCTTCCAAAATGTGCAAACCTGATATGGGTGACCATTAGCCCAATGGATGTGATAGTCAGCAGCCACAAGACTAAAGGGGTAGAAACTAAAGAAGCACCAAGGACAATCAAAGCTCCTGCAGGGCTTGGCAACCCGTTAAATATACCGTCAGGCAGGTCTGTCCTGCTTTTATCCACCATAACAAATCTTGCCAGACGAAATGCTACGCCAATAATAAACGCAATACCTATAAACCATGACAATGCCCCTCCCTTTTGAACGACTACATAGGCAGGTGCCAGTCCAAAGCTTACAAAATCAGCAATATCATCCAGATAGGGACCTATTTTTGTCCCACCATGTTTTAAGGCCATGCGGCCATCAAAGAGGTCAAATAATTGACCTATGATAATAATGCAGATTGCCCAGGCAAAATGATTATTATGGGTCAGAACAAGGCTTGCAATGCCGCAGCAGAAATTAAGCCCGGAAAGTATATCAGCGTAGAGGTGATTGGGGATAAACTTAAACACCACAGATGCAGATGATAGTATAATGCATGCCAATAAAACACTGTCTGCTATATTGAGCATGTCAGGATTTGCATCCATTAATACACATAAAATCACCAGTCCAAAGCAGATGATTGCCTTGATTTTTCCAAAATTATTTGCAGCGCCTGATGATTTAAGCAGGATCAATATCTGTCGGGCAATTAATTGCCCCATAATTTCAATGCCAACAAGGGCAAAGACTAATTCAGTTGATAAGATCCCTGTATATGCAAACCCAATTAATGGTGGCAGATAAGTTAATTTATCACACATGGGATCAAGCCATTCACCCCATGGAGATCCTAAATTACACTCCCTTGCCACTAATCCGTCAACTCCGTCAAGAAAAGCTGCAAATGAAAATATAAATATGGCAGCAGACTTATAAGAACTTAAAAAATATAATATAAATCCCACAAAAGCAAAGCCTGTTCGCCAGTAACAGATTGAATTCGGGTGCAGTAACCATTTATGGGACATAATATATTCCTGCATATATTTTTTTTTAACAATTCTGGAAAACCACAGGAAAAAGCCCATTCCAAATCCAGCAGAGACAGCAACAACAAAAAATCTTTCCATAACAACAAATCCTAAAATTATACTTCTTATATGTTTTGATGGACAATATAAGATATTTATTTGAATATTTCAATGTGTTATATATAATCCGACTATCACTATTATATAACAAATAAAATTATGGGAGTCTTTCTTGTTAGGTACTTTAGTAAATGTTACAGCCATTATTGTGGGGAGTCTTGCAGGCCTTATTTTTAAAGGCAGAATTTCTGAAAAATATAATAAAACCATTGTGCAGGCAATAAGCCTTGGCGTGATTCTCATTGGTTTAAAAAGTGCATTTAAATGTGATGACTTTATTCTGATTGTGATCTCGCTTGCCTTTGGTTCACTTTTAGGTGAAATTTGTAAAATCGAGTGCAGATTGGAAAATACAGGTAAACTGCTTGAAAAAAAATTTTCAAAAAAATCAAAAAGCAGCTTTGCAACAGGGTTTGTAACAACAACCCTGCTTTATTGTGTCGGGGCAATGGCAATTGTAGGCTCCCTGGAAAGCGGACTTACCGGCAACCATGCCACCCTTTTTGCAAAATCAACCATTGACGGCATAATGGCAATCATCTTTGCATCAACCATGGGAATAGGAGTGTTGTTTTCTTCTGTTTCGGTACTGGTTTATCAAGGATCAATAACACTTGCTGCAGCATATATTAAACCTTTTCTAACTCCGGAAGTAATAGCTCAGACATCATCAATTGGTGGACTTTTAATTGTGGCACTTGGTATAAATATGCTTGGCAATAATAAAATAAAAGTGGGTAATATGCTGCCTTGTGTTTTTATCCCACTTTTTTATTACATTGGAATGCAGATTTTTAAATAGCAGGGATCATGTTTTAACAAACCAGGATACAGGTCTTCTTAAGCTTACAGGATCAGGATATTTATTGACATATCCGACCCTGAGCATAAACTGGGGAATCATGCCAGGATTGTGATCTGCTTTTATACTTTCTTGACCGTGTTTTTCTTCAATGGTTTGTGTCATGGGATGAATCGCAATGTTTTTTTCCCTTGCAATCAACGCCATTCGCTGAAACCTTCGTCCCGAATCAATCAAATCACAAACCAGATTGCCGGAACTTGTTATCACTATCCACCCAGCCCCCTGTTTTACCTGCTCAATGGTTTTTTCAATACCCTTATTTCTGAAATTTGCACTTAAGACATCTCTTGTACTCATAAAATTTTTTACATACCATCCTGTTATACCTTTAATTTCCATGCTGTCCACTGTAATGCCATCTTGGTATTTTTCAATATCAGAATTTTTAAATCGAACCCACCTGGACAGCTCTTTCTGGGCTCTATCATTCTCAGTCTGGATTTTAAAATTTTCAATTGCCTGATTTTGCATGCAAAGAGCATGTCTGGTATTTTTTGGGAAATAATAAATATTTTTGCCTGTTATTTGCTCAAACGCTTTTATATCTGCATCAATAAGCTCTCTTGAAATCATATTGGTTTTTATTGTGCGCCTCATAATAATTCTATGCAGTGGATAATCTTGGAAACCAGTTTTTTCCAATTCTACTTGAGCTATTTTTTTATCAAAATTATTTTTTGCAATAATTTTAATATGGGCATTATACCCCAGTGTTGCAGCTGTAATTACAAGATTTTCAATAAATGCGCCAAGGGAAAGCATGGCCTCGCGATTACTATAATCTACAACATTAAGCACACGTTTATTATCCAGTTCAATAATCCATTTAGTCTTGCTTAAAAGTTTTACAGACCAGGGTTGGCTATTATGACCACTTGGAGCAAGAGACGCATAAAATAAAATTTTATATGCATCCTGTGTCATAAATCTGTTGTTTTTCAATTTATTATCAAAACCTTTTGTCATACTCATGAATTTATTCCTCATGCTGCTATTGCACGAACTTAATAGTGCAGCGGCATTAAAAACCATTGTGCTTTTAATCATGCTTTTTTTAATAAAAGTCCTTCTATTCATATCGCACCTCTTAATTTGTCACCATAAAGTGACTATTTAGAATAAAAAAATTTGCTATATTTTAAATATTCCCTGCAAGCCCTGCACCATGCAAGATATAGTCTGTTCTATATGTTCCCATCCTTTTTCCGATGAAAGATCTATGCCACCATAAACATCAACATTTTTTGATCTCAATACAAGATAACTGATAGCAGCGCCTATTAATGCCACCACATCCTGAAGAGTTTCTTTGTTTTCCCTGGTCATCAAAAACATCTGAAAAAATTCAATAAAACTATTTTCCCGGATGGCAGCAAGCTCGTCTGTAAGTTCATTTTTTTCACTCATTTCCCAAATCATAATTTCACACGTGACAGGTCTTTTTTTTAATGCCTTAATAAAATTATGACCAAGGGCAGAAAGCTTTTCTGATAGGGAATATTTTCCAAAACGATGCAGATCTCCTCCTGCAAGTTCCAATGATGAAGGCCAAAAATCACCTTCTTTACCATAGGCAGCAATTAATCCGGAAAGCCCGTTAAAATACCTATAGATCAATACCTTATCAACACCTGCTTCTTTGGCAATGGCGTTAATACCGAGCCCCTTAAAACCCTTTTTGGCAAGAAGGCTGCCAACAGAATTTATCAAACGTTTGCGCGTAATGTTTTTATTCCTGATTTTCATATTT
>CAZTEM010000047.1:0-23892 GCA_964612755.1 uncultured Desulfobacterales bacterium
AAGTTTGATAGTCAAACATCACATCCCCATCTCCTGACAATGCGTTATCCATCGGACTGTCCTGACCAGCCCTCAGGGCAGTCCTCCTTTTTTTATTATTTATAAAATAAGTTTTTGATATCATCAAGAATTATATAAAGACATGGTACCATAATTAAAGTTATGAGCGTGGCAAATAATATACCAAACCCTAGAGAAATTGCCATGGGGATTAAAAATCTGGCTTGCCTTGATGTCTCTGTGATAATTGGTGCAAGACCACCACAGGTTGTTAAAGTTGTCAGTAAAATAGGTCTGAACCTTTGTATTCCGGCTGCATGGATTGCATCCATGGCAGGTATCCCTTCACGGAATCTTTGATTTGCAAAATCAATTAATACAAGGGAATCATTTACCACCACACCTGACATTGCAACAAGCCCAAACAGACTCATGACAGACAGAGAATATCCCATGATAATGTGTCCCACAATAGCACCTATGATTCCAAAAGGAATGCAGAACATTATAATTAACGGTTGAAGATAACTTTTAAAAGGTATTGCAAGAAGGGCAAAAATACAGAGCAAAGCCATACCAAGTCCTTTTAAAAGTGCAGATATACTTTTTTTAATATCAGCTTTATGACCTTTAAACTCATAGGATAGACCCGGGTATTTATTTAAAAGGTTTGGCAGGATTGTTTTTTGCATATCCTTTAAAATATTATCAACTTTAGAAGGAGGACGGACATTTGCAGCTACAATGAGTTCACGTTTTCCATTAGTTCTTTTTATTGATGTATATGCTCTGCCCGGAATTATTTTTACGGCATTGCGAAGTAAGATTTCTCCATTGGGTGCAAGTAAAATTAAGTTTTCAAATGTTGATTCCGATGATATTTCTTTATGGGGCAGCCGAACCACAACAGATACTTCATTTTTCCCTTGTTGGCTTTTAACCGCAGTTATTCCATGGAATGCATTGCGGACTTGATTTGCAACCTCCCTGGAACTTAATCCCATCCTTTTTCCTAAATCAGTTAATTTGATATCAAATTGTCTTTTCCCTCTGATTGATCCGTCATCTATATCATGGACAATTGCATAACCTGAAAGGCTTTTTGCAAGAGTTTGTCCTGCCTTGTCCAATATTTTTTTATCCCTGTGGCTTAAACTTATACTCAAACTTTTACCAGATCCTGGTCCGCCTCTGTTGGACTCAAAGGAAATATTCTCAATGCCGGGAATCTGCTTTGTTTTTTTTCGCCAGATATTTGTAACTTCTGTTGTGCTGAGAGGTCTTATGTCAGGGTCGGTTAAAAAGATATTGATACTGATTTTATTATTATTCACCTGGGAATAAATGCCCTGGGATAATTTGTTTTTGCCGTTTTTATTAATAACTTCCAATGCTTTATGAACAAGATATTGCTCTACTTTTTTTATTGTTTTGCTCGGTGTCCCATAGGCAAGCGTTGCTTCACAAAAGGCATAATCCGATTCTATTTTAGGGAATAATACCATACCCATACGTCCTGAAGAGACATAGCCTGCCGTTATCATAAGAAGTGCAACGCCTAAGGCAATCACGCTGTATCTTAATTTAAGGACTAAATGGAGAAAATGACCATAATATTTTTTTATAGATCTTTCAAAAAATCGGCTGAATTTTTTCTGCCATTGTTCAAGATAGTTTAAAGGGAAAAATAAGCTGTGTTTGTTTTTATGGCTTAAATGGGCAGGCAAAATAAAAAGGCTTTCGATTAATGATACACCGAATACAGCAATGACAACAAAGGGTATTGTCTTGAATATTTTACCCATAAACCCGGGGATGAACATTAAAGGTATAAAAGCTACCATATTTGTTAAGACACTGAATACAACAGGCATGGCAATGTTTTTTGTTCCTTTAACAGCAGACTCAAGAAAAGGTAAACCCTTTTGTCTGTAATGATATATGTTTTCTCCCACCACCACAGCATCATCCACAACAATACCCAATGTGACAATAAAGGCAAACATACTTACAATATTTATGGAAAAAGAAGACTGAGAAAGAAATAAAAAAGACCCTAAAAATGAAATGGGGATGCCAAGACTGACCCAGAATGCCAGGCGGATTTCAAGGAAAAGTGCCAGGAAAAAAAAGACAAGACCAAGTCCTAGATAGGCATTGCGCAATAATAGATCAGCCCTCTGGGCAAATACATTTGAAAGATCTCTGATAAGAGTTAAGTGTATGCCGCAAGGCAGAGATGCATCAATTTGTTTTATAAGTTTTTTGCCTATATTGGCAACTTGAATTGGAGTCTGCTCACCCACGCGATAGATTTTTATAACAGCTGCCCGTTTTCCATTAAAGGATGCCCAATTATCTGTTTTTTCAAATCCTTCACTGACATTTGCAATATCTTCAAGTAAAACACTTGAGCCATCTTCCAATGTGATTATCGGTAGAGCTGCATATTCTTTGGCAGAGTTTCTTTGATCCTTTATCCTCAAGAGAATATCACCTGACTTTGTTTCAATACTGCCGCCACCAAGTTCCACTGATGATCTGGAAATGATTCTTGCAATTTCTTCAAGGGTTAGATTGTAGCGTCTTAAAGTCTGGCTTGGGATTTCAATTTGAATTTCCTTGTTTCTGACACCGCTGATTTCAACCTGGGTAATTCCATCATTTGCCAGGAATTGATCCTGCACCTGGTCTGCAAGTTCCTTGATGTTTTTTTCAGAAGTATCACCGTAAAGAGCTATCCTCAATACTTCCCGTTTTATTACGGCAATGGAAACCTGTGGTTCTTCTGCTTCGTTTGGAAAAGTTGAGATACGATCAACTTCTTTTTTTATTTCCTGCCAGAGGCGGTTGATATCAGCCCCTTCAATGGCTTCAATGGTTATAATCCCATAGCCTTCATTGGCGCTTGCCCTTATTTCTTCAATGCCGTCAATATCAGAAATCGCCTGCTCAACAGCCAATATTATACTGTTTTCTACTTCGGCAGGGCTTGCGCCCGGATAGGCAATAGATATATTGACAATATCAAGGCTGAAATCAGGAAATACTTCCTGTTTTATGTTTAAGCCCATGATTAATCCGCCAATGAGAAAAAAAGCCATAATCAGATTGGCAGCAACAGAATTTCCAGCCATCCAGGCAATGGGACCTTTGGCGATTTTTGTATCATGGTTTTGATTCATGATTAGTTCCCAAAGGCTTGTTTTATAGTCATGCCATTAACTGCAACGCTCATGTCAGAAGTGATTAGAAGATCCCTGGCAGTGATACCTGATTTGATATAGACCATGTCCTTTTCTTTCCAGACAATATTGACTTTTTTAATTTTAAGAGTTCCATTATCAAATATCCACAATGTATTGTTGTCTCTCAATATGGCTCGTGGTATGCAAAAGACATCTTTTAGAGTTTTTCCAAAAATATGAACATCAACATGGTCATTTAAGAGCATTGGGACTAAAGGTTTTGTGGTGTTTTTCCTTTGCAGCCCAAGGGGGTCTTTTACAAGGACAATTATGCCTGCCATGCGGCTTTTATTGGTTATTTCCCCGGTTGTTCCTATAACTTTTCCCTGCCAGGTATGATCAGAATATTGAGAATGGACAAGAGCTTTACTGCCTGTTTTTTCATCAATCTTAATATCACCAAGCATGTCAGGGGGAATCAATGTTTTAATTTTATAAGCATCAACTGCTATTATTGTGGCGATTGGTCCCTGAACATTGACAAGCGAACCTATATCAATATTTTTTGTAAGAATCATTGCATTAAAAGGGGTGATGATTTTTGTTCTTGCCATATTTAATTTGGCTTTTTTAAGGTCAGCCCGGGCATTGTCCACCAGAGCCTTTGCCTGGGCAAGCTGAGGTTTTCTAAGGGCAAGGTCTGTTTCCCTGATTTTGTTTACCAAAGCCTTGTTTATGAGTTTTAGTTCCTGTTTTGCAATTTTCTGGTTACCTTGTTCAATGGCAAATAGCGAAAGAGCTTTTAAAAGGGCACTTTCAGCTTTTAAGACATTTATTTTGTAGTCGGAATCATCAATCTTTACAATGGTTTTTCCTTTTTTTATCACCTTGCCCTGGACAAAATCCGGCGAAATATATACTATTTCTCCTGATATCCTTGATTTTAATATTACTTGTCTGTCCGGTATAATAGTGCCCATGGCATGGATGGAAATCCGGTGATTTTTTTTGTGTGTGGGAACGGTTTTAACCACAATTGAGTGTTTTTTTGGTGGTTTCCTTTTCATTTTCGGCTGTTTTGATTTAAAATAAATCCATCCTGCAATGCCTGCCAGGATCAAGCACACAGGTAAAACAATTTTTACTATAAATCTTATATTATTTTTTTTGTATTTGTCCATCCAAGAGCCTTTTGAAGATATATTCTTTGTTTAATCATATTTGCATATTCACCTACTAATTGGCGTTGAAGTCGTTCGACATTACTTCTGGCAATAAGATATGGCAGATAGCTGCTTTGGCCATTTTTATATCGGATCATCGCATCTTTTTGTGTGAGCTTTGTAAGGTCAAGCTCTTTTCTCAATAATATAATAAATTGTTTTTGCCTTTCTATGGTCACAAGGCTGTCTTCTACTTCAAAAACAGCCTTGGCAACAATTTTTGCATAAAGATTGATTCGTTCGTTTGCCAGAGCTTTTGCTCGTTTTACTTCAGCTTTTTTAAATCCGCCATCAAATATAACCCCTGTAATGCTTGCCCCAAGTGTCATAATCCAGTCGTGGAATAATAAATCAAGCTTGCCATTGGAGAATAAAGCCTTGGCAGAAAGTTTAAAAGATGGCAGAAAATCAGCTTTTGCAGCAGCTACTTCCCAAAGAGACGAAGATAAACGCATTCTTGCAGCTCTAATATCAGGTCTGTTACTTAAAAGGTCTGATGGGATACCAATATTAGGCAATGGTAATGGTTTAGGTAATACCTTTGTATTTACTTGTAAGGGTGTGATTCTGTTTTTGCCTGAAAAAAAGGCTAATTTATTTAAAAGAATTTTTTCCAGCTTTGCAAGCATAGGAACCTGGGAACTTGTTTGTGCCAGGGCTTGTCTTTGTTGAGATATATCAAGAGCAGATGCCTTTCCTTGGGCAAACCTGAATTTTTGAAGTTCTATAATAGCTTTATTTATTTTTATTTGTTTATTTAAAATCATTTTTTTATTTCGGACTGCAATAATATCAACCCAGGTTTCGGCAATATCTCCAACCAGTTCAAGGGTGATTTTTTTTAAATCCTCTTTTGCAGCATTTAGATATAATATTTGGCTTTTTTTTCTGTCTCTTATTTTTCCCCATACATCGGCATTATAAGAGCCATTTAAAGAACTGCCCCAGGAATCGTTGCCAATAGATTGTGAGTTGTATGTCCTTTGTTTGTTAAATGAGAAATCAAGGCTTGGAAAAAGACCAGCATTTTCTTTTGCAACTCTGGCTTGTGCCTGAGCTATTTTAGCTTTATAAATTTTGATGTCAAAATTGTTAATCAGAGCATTTTTTACTAATTTTTTTAATTCTGCATTGTTAAGGCATGCCCACCAGTTTTCATCATTGTCAATCCTCATTGTTATGTTTTCTGAAAACTGTTTCGGTAGTGTCAAAATACTATTGTTATGGAGAGGGCGCAAGGCTTTGCAGGCACAAAAAGAGAACCCAATTATAATTATAAATATAATTTTTAAACCATTTTTTTTCATTATTATTCCTTGCAATTAACCATGAATATTACTTGAAAAAGCTTTAGAAAACAATATGATTATTGTAAATAAAAAATTTTGATAAATTTTCGTTAATTATAGAGCAGGATAGTTTTTTTATTGATATAAGGATAGAATTTTGAAATACTTTTGCAGATAGTCTATATGTTTTACTATTGAAGTTAATTTATATTTTTAATTCAGGATATTAAAAATGTTAGAAAATGGCGATGCAATAGGGATATGTGCTCCTTCAGGCTCTTTTGATAATGATAAATTTGAAAAGGGACTCAAGGTTATAAGGGACATGGGGTTTGAACCAATTGTCCCTGAAGAGATATATCAGACAAAACGATACCTGGCAGGAGACGATCATTTAAGAGCCGATGTTATTAACAGGTTTTTTGTTGATAAAAATATAAAGGGTATTATGTGTGCAAGGGGAGGTTTCGGGGCAATAAGACTATTGGATTTTCTTGACTGGGAGGTTATCAGAAACAGCTCTAAATTTTTTATTGGATTTAGTGATATTACTGCGCTTTTGACAAATTTTGTAAAATTTCCTTTAATCAGGGCAATTCATGGTCCCAATATTACTTCCCTTGCAGATGCAGAACAAAAAACTTTGGATTCTTTATATGAATTTTTGATAACCAACACTGATGAAATATATGAATGGGAAATGGATGTTCCTATTGTTATCAGTAAAGGCGAATGCATTGGTACTCTTGTGGGAGGAAACCTTGCAACTTTAAATCACCTGGTTGGAACTGCTTATCAGCCTGGTTTTAAGAATTGTATCTTATTTATAGAAGACATTGGAGAATCACCTTATAAAATAGATCGGATGTTGACGCAAATGAAAATGGCAGGGTGCTTTAAAGGGATTCGAGGTGTTGTTGCAGGATCTTTTCATGATTGCGGCAGCATTGAGATGATTCATGAGATTATTCAAGAGACTTTTGAGGAATTTAAAATTCCTTTTCTTTCCGGTATGGACTCAGGTCATGGGAAAATAAATCTTTCTTTACCTTTGGGAGTTAAAGCTGCACTTAGTTCGGAAAAGCCTGGTCTTATATGGCATGTCTAAAGTTTTGTAAATCTATTAGAGGTGAAAATTGATGCAGTCTGTTGACAGGATGATGGAAACAGGTATTAAAAAAGGCGTTTTTCCGGGAGCAGTACTGCTTGGCTCTGTTCAAAATGAAATTCGGTATTTTAAAGCATTTGGAGCATGCGGTTTTGCTTCTAAGCACCAAATAAAAAAAGATTTTATTTTTGATCTTGCTTCCCTTACAAAACCCCTTGCAACGGTCCTTGCAATATTTAAACTTATTGAATCAAATAAAATATCATTGGATAATAAACTTTTATCCATTATGCCAGGTGTATTTTTTTCGGATAAAGCTGAAATAACAATCAGACAATTGCTGAATCACAGTTCAGGACTTCCACCCCACAGGGAATATTTTAAAGAGCTTATGAAGTTTCCTATGGGTGTAAGAAGAGAAAAACTTCATGAACTTATTATTAACGAAGCTCTTTTAGCTGAAAAGGGAAAAATCCAGGCATATAGTGATTTGGGATTTATTATTCTTGCATGGATTGTAGAGTTTCTTTCCGGAGAAGGTATAGACGTATTTGTCAGAAGAGAAATCTATAATTTATTAGGTGTTGATGATCTTTTTTTTATTGATCTTTTTGATCCTGATTTCCATATCCCAGATGATAAGTATGAGAGAATTGTTCCGACTGAAAATTGCCCCTGGAGAAAAAAAACTCTCAGGGCAGAGGTACATGATGATAATGCCTGGGCAGCAGGAGGTGTCGCAGGACATGCAGGACTTTTCGGTGATGCTTTTTCAGTGTGGAAAATTTTAATGGAGATTATGAAGGCATTACAGGGAAAAGATACAAAAGCTATAAATAGCGATCTTTTTATTCAATTTATGGAAAAAGAAAAAGGCTCGGGTTTCAGATCAGGTTTTGACACCCCTTCAAAAAACAGCTCTTCATCGGGCAGGTATTTTTCAGATCAATCCCTAGGACATTTGGGATTTACCGGTACTTCATTCTGGATGGATCCTGAACAATCAATTGCTGTTATTTTACTAACCAATCGTGTCCACCCTGATAGAGAAAATAAAGCAATTAAAGTTTTCAGACCGGAAATCCACAATTTGTTGATTGAGAAAATTGTATAATTTGTAAATTTGTTTCTTTATTCTTGTAAATAATCAATAATTTTGTTAGCAATTAAGATTACTATGTGTTGTAGATATTGTTTCGATTAAATATTTAAATTTAAAGGTGTGATATGAACCTCATAATTGATTCTGTGTTAGGTGCTTTTTCAAATGATTTGGCTCTTGATCTTGGGACAGCAAATACCCTTATTTATGTTAAAGGTAAAGGTATTGTTTTAAACGAGCCATCAGTAGTTGCTGTCAGGACTGACAGGAAATCCAAAAGTAGAATTCTTGCGGTTGGTCTTGAAGCAAAAAAAATGCTTGGAAGAACACCTGGCAATATAGTTGCTATACGCCCGATGAGGGATGGGGTTATTGCTGATTTCGAAGTTACCGAGGCAATGCTGAAGTATTTTATTAAAAAAGTACATAATAACAGAAGTGCTCTTGTACGCCCCAGAATTGTTATTGCAGTCCCCTCCGGTATTACACAGGTTGAAAAAAGAGCTGTAAGAGAATCTGCTGAATCAGCAGGTGCAAGGGAAGTTTTTCTTATTGAAGAGCCAATGGCAGCTGCAATAGGCTCGGAACTTCCTATTACGGAGCCAACCTGTAATATGGTTGTTGATATTGGCGGAGGCACTACAGAGGTGGCTGTTATTTCTCTTGCAGGTATTGTTTATACAAGGTCTTTAAGAGTTGCCGGAGATAAAATGGATGCAGCAATTAGTCAGCATATTAAAAGAAAATATAATCTTCTTATTGGCGAAAGAACAGCTGAACTTATTAAAATTGAAATTGGAAATGCATATCCTGAAGCTGATAATATTGAAACAATCGAAGTAAAAGGTCGGGATCTTGTATCCGGGATACCTAAGATTCTTGCCATTGATTCTGAAGAAGTAAGGGTCGCTATATCTGAGCAGATTGATGCCATTGTTGAAACTGTCAGAATAGCTCTGGAACAGACACCGCCTGAGCTGGCTGCAGATATTGTTGATAGAGGTATTGTGTTGACAGGTGGCGGAGCATTGTTGAAAAATCTTGATAAACTCCTTAAGGAAAAAAGCGGTCTACCCATTGTCGTAGCAGATGACCCGCTTTCAACCGTGGCAATAGGCTGTGGTAAAGCACTGGATCATATTGATATCTTGAAAGAGGTTGTAATAGACTAAATTAATGTTTTCCCGAAGAATGCTTTTTTTGATTGGCAGTTTGCTTTTAATTGCTATTAGTTTTGTTGTGCTTACCATGGCCAATAAACAATCTTTAAATGATAATGGTGTTGAACATGTAGCTATAACTCTTATTGCCCCGTTTCAAAAGGTTGTGTCAAAAACAGTTGGTGCAATTGAAAGTATATGGATAGATTATTTTTGTACTGTTTCTTCAGCCAAAGAGAATATTGCGCTTAGAAAAAAACTTTCAGATGTTAAGAAAATAGAAAGTGAAGTACGGGAACTTGAATTGGAAAACCAGCGGTTAAAAAAGCTTGTGAATTTTACCCGCTCAGTGAATTATTCTTTTATAGCTGCCCAGGTAATTGCCAGGGATCCTTCTCCATGGTTTAAAACTATTCTGGTTGATAAAGGGGAAAAAGACGGATTGTCCAAAGGTCTTCCCGTTGTCGTATCTGAAGGTGTTGTCGGGCATGTCATTAAAGTCGCTCCTTATTTTTCAAGAATATTATTAATTACTGACAGAAATAGTGCGGTTGATGCCCTGGTGCAAAATTCCAGGGTCAGGGGCATTGTCAAAGGAGACAGCAGTAAAAAATGTTTTTTTAAGTATGCCCTGCGTAAAGAAAAGATACAAAAAGGTGAAATCATTATTTCATCCGGGTTTGATCAAATATTTCCAAAAGGTTTAAAAGTGGGAGAGGTGGTCGATGTAAAAAAAGAACCTTCTCAATTATTCCAAAAAATTATTATAAAGACCTGTGTTGATTTCGATAAAATAGAAGAGGTCCTTATAGCCAAAACAGAAAACAATTCATAACTATTATATTGATGAAGATATCTTTTTTCATATTGTTAACTCTTTTTTTAATAATAATACAAACCACTGTTTTCCCCCATTTTTTTCTTTCTATTCATTTTTTTGATCTTCTAATTATTAATATTTTATACTTGAGTCTGGTTTTCACACACCCTGGTATAATTATTGTTGCTATTTTAATTGGATGCATTATGGATAGTATTTCCGGAGTTTATTTTGGTTTGCATTTAATTACTTATTTGTGGATATATGTTGGAGTTCAGGTATTAAAACAATTTGTTTTTTCAAGAAATATTGTTTTTTATTTACTTATTGCAGCGGTATCTGTTCTTCTGGAATTAATTTTTTTAACTTTTTCAATTTTTATTGGTCAGGGAAGAGAAGGACTTAGTTCTTTAGATTATTTTTCCATGGCTGAACAGATATTCTGGGCATGCATCATTATTCCCCCGGCTTTTAGTGTAATTACAAAGGTTCAGAAAAGCTATGAACTTATTTTAACCAATATTAGCGGTAAGATAAAAAAGAAATCAGATTACTATAATTAAGAGGCAAGCCTAGTGCTATTTGCAAAAACTCCAGATAAAGAATGGATAAAAAAAAGATTGATTGGAGTAAGTATTGTAATAGCTGCAGGCTTTATTCTTTTGATTTTGCGATTAGTATATTTGCAAATTGTCAAAGGTGAGGAATACAGGCGTTATTCTAAAAATAATTGCATACGATTAAAAACAATTAAAGCTCCAAGAGGACTTATTTATGATAGAAACGGGGTTTTGATTGTTGATAACAGACCTTCTTTTAATTTAAAGATAGTGCTTGAAGATGCAAGACCATTAAAAAAGACAATCAGTGAATTGGCTTTATTGATTGATGTCCCTTATCAGGAACTCTGGGAAAAAATCAGTAAATTTGAAAAGCGATCTTATTATAAACCATTCTTGCTAAAGAAGAATATTTCACGAAAACAACTTGCAGTTGTTGAAGCACATAATTTTGACCTTCCCGGTATAATTATAGCAGTGGAACCGCGTAGGAATTATATTTATAAAAAAAGTTGTGCCCATTTACTTGGATATATAGGTGAAATAAATAAAAAGGAATTGCAAAGCGGAAAATATTCAGGCGTAGCTTCTGGTGATTCTATTGGCAGATACGGCCTTGAAAAAAGCTTTGAAGATTTGCTCAGGGGCAGCAGAGGTGGAAAACAAGTAGAAGTGGATGCAAATGGCAGAGTAATGAGAGTCCTGAAAGAGGTCGACCCTGTACCGGGTAAGAATCTTTATTTGACAGTAGATTTTAAATTGCAGCATATAGCCGAATCCATGCTTCATGATAAAGCAGGTACAATAATAGCATTAGATCCTTCAAATGGTGAAGTCCTTGCCATGGCAAGTGCCCCTTCTTTTGATCAAAATGATTTTATCGGCGGAGTGTCAATAGAAAAATGGAAAGAGTTAATATCAGATTCAAAAAAACCCATGATCAATAAGGCATTTCAGGGCGAATACCCTCCCGGGTCTATTTACAAAATTGTTAGCGCCATTGCGGGGCTGGAAGAGAAAATTATTGACCGGAATACAAAATTTATTTGTCCTGGTTTTCGTAAATATGGGAATCGTGTATACCGATGCTGGAGAAAGACTGGTCACGGTGAAGTCAATGTGACTGATGCCATTGAGCAGTCATGTGATGTTTTTTTTTATCACGTAGGAGAAAAAATAGGTGTTGATACTCTTGCAAAATATGCCCAGGGTTGCGGGCTTGGGCAGAAAACCGGGATTAATCTTGGTAATGAATTGGATGGACTTATCCCTACTTCAGCATGGAAATTAAAGCGTTTTAAGGAGCCATGGCAGGGAGGAGAGAATCTTTCCATTGCAATTGGACAGGGGTATGACCTTGTAACTCCTCTGCAGATGGCGGTTTTAATTGCTGCTGTTGGAAATGGAGGTGTACTTTATAAGCCGCAAATTTTAAAATTTGTAAAAAATTCAGATGGGGAACTCATAAAAGAAATAATGCCTGAAATTAGAGGAAGTCTTCCTGCAAGTGAAGGAACCATAAAAATTGTACAAAAAGGGCTTTTAAATGTTGTCCAGGGGGAAAAGGGCACAGCCAGAGCATTGCGTATTAAAGGAGTTAAGATAGCAGGCAAAACCGGCACTGCACAAGTGTTTAGTGTAAAAGAGGGAGAAGGTCTCAGCACGGCTGAACTTAAATATAATCTTCGAGATCATGCATGGTTTGTATGTTATGCACCTGCTGTAAATCCAGTAATTGCAGTTTCTGTTTTGATTGAACATGGGAAACATGGTTCTAGTGGCGCAGGTCCTGTTGCAAAAGCAGTTGTTAAAGAATTTCTGGAGATAAAAGGTTTGCTAAAAAAGAATATTGATCAATCAAATCAGAAGAAATCAGATTGATATGACTGGAGAATATGATGTTTGACAGACGTCTTTTAGAAAATTTTGATTGGGGACTGCTTTTTTTGGTAATCACTATTGCCGCAATAGGGCTTGTGATTTTATTCAGTGCTTTGACTGCCGGCGGTGAGCAGACTATGCATCCTTTATTTAAAAAGCAATTGATCTGGCTTGCATTTGGTTTTTTAGCCATGATTTTTATTTTTTTATTTGATTATAAATATTTTGATGAATCAAGCATAATCATTTATATCCTTTGCATAGGTTTGCTTGTGGCAGTGTTTTTTTCAGGCAAATATGTAGGAGGTTCAAAAAGATGGATAGTCTTTGGGCCTTTTACAATGCAGCCTTCTGAAATAATGAAGATAGCTCTTATCATAATGCTTGCATCTATTTATTCCGGTATTGTGTCTGAAAATGGTCTTAATTATAAAAAACTTGCAAAGCCCGCTTTTGTCTGCATTGTACCCTTTTTATTGATTGCAGCACAACCAGACCTTGGAACCGCGATGTTGCTTTTATTGATAGCAGGTTCCATGACTTTATTTGTTAAGGTTGATAGAAAAGTTTTATTTTTTTTTATTGGCTTATTTATTATATCAATACCATTATGCTGGTTTTTTTTGTTAAAGGATTATCAAATTGCCAGAATATTGACTCTCTTTAACCCTGAAAGAGATCCTCTAGGTGCTGGTTATCACATAATACAATCCAAAATTGCCATAGGATCAGGAATGCTGACCGGGAAAGGTTTTTTACAGGGAACACAAAATACACTTTCTTTTATTCCTGAGCAGCACACGGATTTTATAGCTTCTGTGCTGGCAGAAGAATGGGGATTTATTGGTTGCTTTGTGCTTTTGTTTTTATTTTTTATTCTTTTACTTTGGGGTCTTAATATTTCATATGGATGCAGGAGTCTGTTCGGATCTATTTTAGCATTTGGAATAACAAGTATGATTTTCTGGCAGATTTTTATTAATTTTGGCATGGTAATGGGGTTGATGCCTGTTGTTGGTGTTCCTCTGCCCTTAATAAGCTATGGGGGGTCTTCAGTTATTACAAATATGGTGGGCATTGGAATTTTATTAAATATAAGTATGCGTAAATATATTTCAAATTGATCAATAAATTTGATCAATAAATAGATTTTGTATATTGACAAATTTTTGTTGTGATGGTACTCAAGTTTCGATTTAAGGTATTAAGATGCTGTGCTTAAATTAATTAAGGCAGCCATTAAATAATAGATGAGGTAAGTAACTATTTACAATTTTTTAACGGCGGAGGAATCTTTATGATAGAGGTTATTCCTAATGGATCGACATTTATTCAGTTGATCAATTTTTTAGTTCTGCTGTGGATACTTAATCTTGTTTTTTTTAAGCCTATCCGTAACATTCTTATTCAACGTAAGGAGACTATTGAAAACCTTGAGCAAGGTGTTGAAACACTCTCTAAAGATGTTGTTGAAAAGGATAATGCATTTGAAAATGGTTTAAAGGAGGCAAGAGTCAAGGGGTTGAAAGAGAAAGAAGCCTTTATTGATGAAGCATCTGGAGAAGAAAAAAAGATCATTGAGGAGATTAACAAAAAGGCCCAGGCAAAACTTGCAGAGATCAAAAAGCAGGTTGAAGAGGAGACTGGGAAAGCCCGTAAAGACTTGGAACAAGAGATTGGAAATTATGCCAAAGTAATTGGAGAAAAGATCTTGGGGAGGGCTTGCTAATGAGAATTTTCAGACCATTTAAGAGATTTAAAAAAGATTTTCTTAAAATCGTTTTGTTTGCAGCAGTGGTTGCCTTGTACAGCGCCGCTGTCTATGCTTCTGGAGGCGGTGGTGGAGAACATGCAGAAGCAGCAGTGTCAAAATGGCACGATATTGATACTTATAAGGTATTGAATTTTGGCATTCTTGCAGTTTTTCTTTTTTTTGTTGCTAAAAAACCTGTTAAAGAATTTTTCAGTTCTCGTATTAAAGGGATTGAAAAAGAACTTGCTGGTTTAGAACAGAAAAAGAAAGATGCTGAACAAAAGATCAAAGAATTTGAAGCAAGGCTGAAAAACCTTGATGGAGAATCAAAAAAAATTGTTGATGCCTATGTAAAACAAGGTCAAGAGGCTAAACAGAGAATTCTTGCTCAAGCTAAGGAAGAAGCAGCTAAACTTGAAGATATGGCAAAACGCAATATCGATCTGGAATTTAAAACTGCAAAGGCTGAACTTAAAAAAGAGATTACTGAAAAAGCGATTATTGAAGCTGAAAAATTAATCACAAGTTCAATTTCTTCTGAAGATCAGGTAAGGCTTGTTGATGATTATCTTGAAAAGGTGGTGGCATAATGAAAAATTTAGTTGTTTCAAGGCGTTATGCTAAGGCATTGATACTTATTGGCAAAGAGGATGGCAAGGCAGAAAATTATCGGGAAGAATTTGATAAAGCAATAAAACTTTTTGATGATAACGCTGACCTTGAGCATGCTTTAACAAATCCTCTTTTTAATAAAAATGACAGAAAAAATGTTCTTAAAGCTGTAACAGAAAAGACTGGTTTTTCAGACATAATGAAGTCATTTTTAAGTTTATTGTTTGATAAAGGCAGGATTGGTTTTTTAAGAGATGTTGTAAGACTTTACAATGATTTTGCTGATGAACTCAAGGGGATTGTACATGCATCCCTGGTATCGGCAACTGAATTGTCATCAGAGTCTGTTGAAAAAATTAAAGAAGCATTGCAAAAGAAAACCGGTAAAAATATTATTTTGGATGTTGAGCAGGATCCCTCTCTTATTGGTGGCGTCGTTACAAAGATTGGAGATCTGATGTTAGACGGTAGCGTTAAAACTCAACTTGCAAATATGAGAGAAACATTAAAAAGGGGTGAGAGTGTCTAATGGAAATTAAAGCTGAAGAAATAAGCCAAATTATAAAAGACCAGATCAAAGGGTTTGATAAAGATGTAAACCTTAGTGAAACAGGTGTTGTCCTTTCATCTGGAGATGGTATTGCCCGTGTATATGGTCTGGAAAAAGTTAAAGCAATGGAACTTGTCGAGTTCCCGGGTGGGGTTTTAGGACTTGCCTTGAACCTTGAAGAAGACAATGTCGGTGTTGCCATACTTGGTAATGATAAAGCAATTAAAGAAGGCGATATTGTTAAACGTACTGATCGTATTGCAGAAGTCCCTGTTGGTGAAGAAATGCTGGGCAGAGTTGTTACAACAACTGGTGAGCCTGTTGATGGCAAGGGACCAATTAATGCAAAAAAATTCATGCATATGGAATTGGTAGCTCCTGGTGTTATTGCAAGAAAATCAGTTCACGAACCATGCTATACAGGTGCAAAAGCTGTTGATGGTATGACCCCTGTTGGTAGAGGTCAGCGTGAGCTTATCATTGGTGACCGTCAGATTGGTAAAACTGCTGTTGCTGTTGATGCTATTCTTGCTCAAAAAGAAACTGACATGAAATGTATATATGTTGCATGTGGTCAGAAAAAATCTACTGTTGCCCAGGTTGTTGCAGCTCTTGAAGAACATGGAGCAATGGAATACACAACAGTTGTTATTGCCTCTGCTTCAGAGTCTGCTGCAATGCAGTATCTTGCACCATATGCAGGATGTGCAATGGGTGAGTATTTCAGAGATAAAGGCGAACATGCTCTTATTATTTATGATGACCTTTCAAAACAGGCAGCAGCTTATCGTCAGGTGTCATTGCTTCTGAGACGTCCTCCGGGTCGTGAGGCTTTCCCTGGAGATATTTTTTACAATCACTCTCGTCTTCTTGAAAGATCTGCAAAACTCAGTGATGAAAAAGGTGCAGGATCTCTTACAGCACTTCCTATCATTGAAACCCAGGAAGGTGACGTTTCTGCATTTATTCCAACCAATGTTATTTCCATTACAGATGGTCAGATTTTCCTTGATAAGGACCTTTTCTTTGCAGGTATAAGACCTGCCATTGATGTTGGTCTTTCAGTATCCCGTGTTGGTGGTGCAGCCCAGGTAAAAGCAATGAAACAGGTTGCAGGTACTTTAAGACTTGATCTTGCTCAATATCGTGAGCTTGAGGCTTTTGCAGCATTTGGTTCTGACCTTGACGAAGCTACTCAAAAACAATTGACTCGTGGTGAGAGACTTGTTGAATTATTAAAACAGCCTCAGTTTAAACCTCTTCCCATGGAAAAAATGGTTACAGCTCTTTATGCCGGCACCAGAGGTTATATTGACAAATTTCCACGTGAAGCTGTTGCTAAATATGAAGAAGGACTTTATCCATTTGTTGAGAATCGTTTCCCTGAAATTTTTTCAGGTCTTAAAGAAAAAGAAGAAATTACAGATGAGATAGAAGCCAAACTCAAAGAAGCTCTTGAAGCATATGACGAAGAATTTAAAGCAAGTGTTTAATCTTTGAAATTTTCCGTGATATTATTAATGAACAAGAGACTTGAGAGGTAATTTATGGCAACACTAAAAGAAGTAAAAGTCAAAATAGTCAGTGTTAAAAAGACTAAACAGATCACCTCTGCCATGAAAATGGTTGCCACTTCAAGATTACGCGGTGCACAAATGAGCATGGAGGCTTTTATGCCCTATGCATCAAAGTTCGCAGAAGTGCTGGGAAGCATTGCAGGTAATGCTGCAAACGATGCAAGCCCTTTGCTTGTGCCCAGGGAAGAGGTTAAAAAGGTGGGAATTATTCTCTGTACATCTGACAGAGGACTATGTGGCGGCTTTAATGTTAACTTAATAAATAAAGCTGAGAAATTTATTCAATCAGAACTCCAGGGAAAAGATGTCTCATTGACATGTTTTGGTAAACGAGGTCGTGATTGGGCAAATAAATCTCCCTATAACATAGAAGATGAATATCTTGATGTTGTGGGTGGTAAAATTGATTTCAGCGTGGCATCATCTTCTGGACAGAAAATGATAGACAGCTTTTTAAGTGGAGCTGTTGATGAAGTATATCTGGTATATTCTGAGTTTATAAGTATGGCAACTCAGGAACCTGCAATAAAGCAGATTTTACCCATACCTTCTTTGGAGAGTGTGGTCGGAGACTCACAGGCAGAGGAAGAATCTTCAGATCTTCCTGAACATATCTGCGAACCGTCTTCCACTGCTTTATTAGGTGAGATGCTTCCAAAGAATATTTTTATTCAGATATATGACGCATTGCTGCAAACATCAACCAGTGAACATGGCGCAAGAATGAAAGCCATGGAAAATGCAACAAAAGCATGTGAAGACATGGTTGATGAATTACAGACAACCTACAACAAAGCAAGACAGGCAGGAATTACTGCTGATCTTATGGACATTGTCGGTGGTGCTGAGGCTCTTAATGGTTAACATATTAGATATACTAAATAATAAAACAGCTTTACAGGAGGATTAGATGGCTGAAAATATAGGGAAAATATCACAAGTACTTGGTGCTGTTGTTGATGTAGAGTTTGAACCTGGAAACCTTCCGGGGATTTTAACAGCTTTGACTATAACAAATCCAACAATTGGTGACATGGAAGATAACCTTGTAATTGAGGTTGCACAGCATCTTGGTGACAATGTAGTAAGGTGTATTGGCATGGATGTAACAGATGGTCTCCAACGTGGCATGCTTGTAAAAGATACAGGAAGCCCGATCATGATGCCTGTTGGTGAAGCATCTTTGGGAAGAGTTTTAAATGTTGTGGGAAGACCTGTTGATGGTCTTGGTCCAATCAGTCAGGATAATATGCTTCCAATCCATAGAGAAGCTCCTGCATTTATTGAGCAGGACACAACAGTTCGAGTCCTTGAAACAGGAGTAAAAGTTATTGATTTGCTTGTGCCCTTTCCCCGTGGTGGAAAAATGGGAATGTTTGGTGGTGCAGGTGTAGGTAAAACAGTTATCATGATGGAAATGGTAAATAATATTGCAATGCAGCATGGTGGTATTTCTGTTTTTGGTGGTGTTGGTGAAAGAACTCGTGAAGGTAATGACCTTTATCATGAAATGAAAGATTCAGGTGTTCTTCCAAAATGTGCATTGGTTTATGGCCAGATGACAGAACCTCCTGGAGCAAGGGCAAGAGTTGCGCTTTCTGCATTGACCTGTGCTGAATATTTCCGTGATATTGAAGGACAGGATGTACTTTTATTTATTGATAATATCTTCCGCTTTACCCAGGCTGGTGCAGAAGTTTCTGCAACCCTTGGTCGTATGCCTTCTGCTGTTGGTTATCAGCCAACTCTTGCAGTTGATATGGGTGAATTGCAGGAAAGAATCACATCTACTGATAAGGGTTCAATTACAGCAGTTCAATGTGTTTATGTTCCTGCTGATGACTTGACTGACCCCGCTCCTGCAACAACCTTTGGACATCTTGACGGAACTGTTGTTCTTTCTCGTCAGATTGCAGAACTTGGTATTTATCCTGCGGTTGATCCTTTGGATTCATCTTCAAGAATTCTTGATGCAGCTTATATTGGTGAAGAACATTATAATGTTGCTCGTATTGTTCAGCAGACCCTTCAAAAATATAAAGAGTTGCAGGATATTATTGCAATCCTTGGTATGGATGAGCTTTCTGATGAAGATAAAACTACTGTTCAGCGTGCAAGAAAACTTCAGAGATTCTTATCCCAGCCTTTTCATGTTGCAGAAACTTTTACTGGTATGCCAGGTAAATTTGTAAAGGTTGAAGATACTGTAAGATCATTTAAAGAAATCATTGAAGGAAAGCATGATGATCTTCCGGAAAATGCTTTTTATATGGTAGGCTCCATTGAGGAAGCAAGAGAAAAAGCAGCGAACGCATAAATTTAGGGGGCTAAAATGGCTGAAAGTTTATTTCTTGAAGTAGTAACCCCTCAAAAGGCAGTTATCAGTGAGGAAGCTCAGATCGTGGTTGCACCAGGCTCAGAAGGTGAGTTTGGTGTGCTTAAAAACCATACTACCTTTCTTACATCTTTAAAGGTCGGCTGTTTGAGATATAAAGATAAGACTGGCAAAGAAAGATATGTTTTTATTAATCAGGGTTTTGCCGAAGTTTTGCCTGATAAGGTTACTATTCTTGCAGAATCTGCTGAGAGAAGAAAAAATATTGATACTGATCGATGCCAAAAGGCTAAAGAAAGAGCTGAAAAACGTCTTGCTGATAAATCTAAAGATATCGATATGGTCAGGGCTGAAGCAGCATTATTACGAGCAGTTCAAAGATTATCCATTAGCAAGGCATAATGTTGCAAGCTTATAGATAATTAACCTGATATCAATATTTATTATTATCCGTTATGGATTATGTTATTATGAAAAGGGGATGCTTTTATTATAAGGCATCCCCTTTTTAGATAAATAATTACCTTTAGTTAATACTTAATATTTATGAAACAAATAATAAAGTATTCTGATGTTGCTGCTGTGATCCTTGCTGCTGGGAAGGGCTCCAGAATGAAGTCTGACATACCTAAAGTCCTTCATAAGATTAATTCCAGAACTTTGGTGAGTTATGTGGCAGCCTGTGCAGAAAAAATTGTTGGCAATAATATACATGTAGTAATTGGACACCATGCCCAAAAAGTTAAGGATGAGGTGGAAAAACACTATAATGCTGTTTTTGCCTTTCAAAAAGACATGCTCGGAACAGGTGATGCAGTAAAGGTTGCATTAGAAGGTTTGCCAGAGCATATTAATAATGTTCTGGTGCTAAATGGGGATGTCCCATTTATTACAGAGACAACTCTTGTCTCTCTTATTAATCACCACAGGAAAAATCAGAATGCCGTGACTTTATTATCAGTTGAGATTGATGACCCAACAGGATACGGACGGATTATCCAAAATCATATTGGTGATGTGATTTGCATTCGAGAGGAAACTGATGCTGATTTTGAGGAAAAAAAAATTAAAAAAGTAAATTCCGGAATATATTGTTTTGAAAGGGATTTTTTAGAATATGCTATCCCTCAAATAGAATCTTTTAATTCACAAAGAGAATATTATTTAACAGATGTGATGGAGATTGCCATAAAAAAGAATAAACGGGCAGGGCTGATGTCGGTAAACGACTGGCGCGAAGTGGTTGGTATAAATACATTAGCCGATCTGAAAAATGCCAGAGAGTTAATAAAAAAGATAGATATATAATTGTCTTGACTTAATTTTTAAATATGAATTATAATTAAATTAAAGATACTTAATTGTGTTGTATTGTGGCGGAAGAATTGGATATTGATATAATTTTTATGTTTTAGATGAAATTTATATAATTGAATTATTTGATTGAGACTGAGATTTGTAAGAAATAAGAATTGATGGGAATAAAACCCCTGCTATGTGCGTGATTGTACAATGGCCTTTGTCCTAACACTAAATAGGAAGGGCATTCACGCTGACACTGGTGAGCATGTTCCAAAGCTGTATTGGAAAAGCCTAAAGGTGTTATTGAAAGCCCGCTTTTGAACCATTGGTTCAAAGCCTTAATCAACACGGCAATATGTGGGGGTATTGAAATCAGTACTTTCTCCTCTTAATAGATTATCCGATTCATAAGATTATGCGTTCAAATTTTTACACATTATGTTGTTGGTTGATGTGTGAAAATTGTTTATATAAATGATATTTAGGAGATATGTTTAATGGATTATGTGACTTTGTTCTCCTCAGTTGTAAGCTTGCTTGTAGGGGCAGCTATTACATACTTGGTGCTAAGAAGTAAGTTCCAAAAAAAAGATCTGGATATAAGGAATAAAAAGATTCGTATTCAGAAAGAAGCAGAAAGGAAAGCTGAAAATTTATTAAAGGAAGCAAAGCTTGAGGCAAGAACCCGGCTTTTAGAAATGAAAAGTGAGTTTGATGCCGAGACAGAAGAAACACGTAAAGAATTAAAAAGAGAAGAGCGTAGAGTTTCCAAAAGAAGTGAAAAGCTTGACAGACAGGATGAATTGTCGTCAAAGCGTGAACGGGATATTGCAAAGAAAGAAAAAGAAATAAGTGCAAAATTTGAAAGTGCATCAAAAAAAGAAAGTAAGTATGCAAAATTACTGAATCAAATAAAAAAAGAACTTGAAAGAGTATCTGGTTTGACCTCTGAAGAAGCAAAAACCATCCTTCTTGAAACAATGGAAGAAGACGCAAAGCTTGAGAGTGCTAAATTTATTAAAAAGTTCATGAATGAAGCAAAAGAGCATGCTGATAAAGAGGCAAAGAAAATTTTATGTACAGCAATGCAAAGATATGCAGGAGATTATGTTGCTGAAAGGACAGTGTCTGTTGTTAATCTCCCGGGTGATGAAATGAAGGGTAGAATAATCGGCAGGGAAGGTCGAAACATTAGAGCGATTGAGGCAGCAACAGGAGTTGATTTGATCATTGATGATACACCGGAAGCAGTAATTCTATCAGGCTTTAACCCTGTCAGGAGGGAAGTTGCTCGATTGTCGCTGGAAAAATTGATTTCTGATGGAAGAATTCATCCTGCAAGGATTGAAGATATGGTTGAAAGGGTAACTAAAGAAGTTGATGAAACCATGAAAGAAGCTGGAGAGCAAGCTGCATTTGATCTTGGTGTCCATGGTATAAACCCTGAATTAATAAAAATATTGGGTAAATTGAAATTCCGCACCAGCTATGCCCAGAATGTTTTACAGCATTCCATTGAAGTTGCTTTTCTTTGCGGTGCTATTGCAGCAGAATTGGGATTAAATATTAAGCTTGCAAAGAGAATGGGTCTCTTGCATGATATAGGCAAAGCTGTTGACTATGAAGTAGATGGTGCCCATGCTGTCATCGGGAGTAATCTTGCAAAAAAATATGGTGAAGAGAAAAATGTTGTGAATGCAATTGCTGCTCATCACGAAGACAAACTTCCTGAAAGCGTTTATGATTACATTGTTCAGGCAGCTGACGCCCTTTCCGGCGCAAGACCAGGAGCTAGGAAAGAGAGTTTGGAAAATTATGTAAAACGATTGGAAGATCTTGAAAATATAGCCAATTCTTTTGAGGGCGTGATTAATACTTATGCAATTCAGGCAGGAAGAGAAGTCCGTGTTATTGTTGAAAGCGATAAGATTTCAGATGATAAGGCAATTATTATGTCAAAAGAAATAGCTGAGCAGATAGATGAAAATGTAACATTCCCGGGTCAGGTTAAGGTCGTAGTGATAAGAGAAACAAGGGCTGTTGAATATACAAAATAGAAATAGGAGTATATTGATATAAAATGAATGTTCTGGATATTTTGCAGGCTCGAGGTTTTGTTGATAATGTTACTCATGGTGATGAGCTAAAGGAATATTTATCAAGTAATAACGTAACGTGTTATATTGGATTTGATCCAACAGCAGATAGTCTTCATGTGGGTAGTCTTGTTCCTTTAATGGCCCTTGCGCATATGCAAAAGTGTGGTCATAGACCCATTGGGCTTTTAGGAGGAGGAACAGGTTTAATTGGTGATCCCAGTGGGAAAACTGAAATGCGCAAGATTATTACCCATGAAAAAATAGAAGAAAATAAAAAAGGTCTTAGGAAACAGCTCGCAAGGTTCCTTGATTTTAAAGATGATGGAGCCTTGTTGCTGGATAATGCAGAATGGCTGACAGGATTAGAGTATATTTCATTCTTACGTGATATTGGAAAACATTTTAGTGTAAATAGAATGATAAAAGCTGAAGGCTATAAAACACGCCTTGATTCAGAAGAAGGACTTAATTTTATAGAATTTAATTATATGCTGTTGCAGTCTTATGATTTTATGCAACTTGCCAAAGATCATGATTGCCTCTTGCAAATGGGTGGAAGTGATCAGTGGGGGAATATTGTCTCAGGTATTGATCTTGTGAGACGGACACTTAATAAGCAGGCCTTTGGAATAACTTTTTCTTTAATTACAACCAGTAGCGGAATTAAAATGGGTAAAACCCATGCAGGGGCGGTTTGGCTCAGTCCTGACAGAACATCCCCATATGATTATTATCAGTATTGGGTAAATGTTGATGATGCTGATGTTAAAAGATTCCTTGCATTATTCACATTTTTACCAATGTCTGAAATTGAAAAAATAGAAAAGCTTGAAGGCTCGGAACTAAATAAAGCAAAAGCTATTCTTGCTTTTGAAACAACCACTATTGTTCATGGTAAGGATGAAGCTGAAAAGGCATTCGGGGCTTCAACATCGATTTTTGGTGATTTTGAAATACCAAAAGGTTTATTAAAGTCAAGCACTATTCCTAGAAAAACAATTGCCGCATCAAATGAATCAGTCCCTTGTATCGAGGTTGAGAAAGACCATATGGATCAAGGCATATCTGTTGTAGATCTTTTTGTAAAGACATCTCTTTGCAAATCAAAGGGTGAAGCAAGAAGGCTAATCAAACAGGGTGGGGGTTATGTGGATAATGTAAGAATTGAATCTGCAGATAAAGATCTGTTTTTAAAAGATTTTGATAGTAATCAACTTATGCTTAGAGCTGGCAAGAAAAAATACTATAAAATTATTTTGATTTAGTTGCTAAAATGGATTGACAAAATCATAAACCAGGTGTATATTCATCAGGTTTTTGTGAAATTTAATTT
>CAZTEM010000048.1:0-23671 GCA_964612755.1 uncultured Desulfobacterales bacterium
GAAAGTTTTACACAATAAACTGAGCTATCATTTTATTGAGTTTTTCAGCTATATTGGATAATTTCTCAGAACTTATATTAACCTCCTGACTGCCATTGTTTGTCTCCTCAGCTGCATTACTGACATCTGAGATGTCTCGTGTTACTTCTCCGACTACGGCTGAAGTCTGGTTAATATTGTTATTTACTTCCTGAATACCCTGGGCAATCTGGCTTACGTTATTTGAGATTTCACTGGTTGTTGCTGATTGCTCTTCTATGGCGGTTGCAACTGTACTGACGATTTCATTCACCTCATTGATTACAGAAACAATGGATTCAATGGCAGTTACAGATTCGCTGGTTGTGGTCTGAACTTCTAAAATTCTTTCCTTGATTTCATTGGTAGCTTCAGCTGTCTGTTGGGCAAGAGCTTTTATCTCTCCTGCAACAACTGCAAATCCTTTGCCTGCCTCTCCTGCTCTTGCAGCTTCAATGGTAGCATTGAGTGCTAAAAGATTGGTTTGCTCGGAAATATCGGAAATTGTTTCTGTGACTTTACTGATTTGTATTGAAGCCTTATCAAGCTTGTCAACTTTTTCTGAGACTTCCTTTGCTTTTTTAACTGCATCTGATGTTGTTTCGTTACCTCTTGCAGTATTTTTTGCGATTTCGTTAATGGTGGCAGTCATCTCTTCTGAGGCAGTAACAATGGTCTGAATATTTGCTGTGGTCTGTTCGGTAGCTGCAGCCACACTATTCATGTTAGTGCTCATCTCTTCGGAAGCTGCAGCCACATTATTGGATTTCTCTGCAGTTTTTTGGGAATTTGTTGCTATTTCTTTTGAAATACTTGCAAGTTCAGTTGAAGAAATAGTCAGGGTCTGAGTATCGGCGGTAATATCGCTAAACATTGTTCTTAAATCCTTTGACATTTTGTTTAAGGATTTCCCAAGAGTTCCGATTTCATCTTTTTGATCAATTTCAAGGGTCTGGGTAAGATCTCCTTTGGCAATTGTTTGAGCCATGTCTACACATTTAATAATAGGTGCAGATATGGATCGACTGATCAACAGGGCGATAATGGCAATAATTACACAAGCAATCAATATAATAACAATGATTTTTATTTCTAATGCCCTAATAGATGCAAAAGCTTCTGCTTTACCAATTTCTACCAGCAAACCCCAGGTAAAGGATCCGATTTTTACCGGTGTAAAAGTTGATAATACCTGGCTTCCATTATAGTTGGGAATGATTTTTTCACCTGTTGTGCCTGCCAAAACATCTCTTGCAGCTTCAGTGTTTACAGACCCTTTGTCGTGATTTGCAAAACTTGCTTTTACCGAATGACCGGCTGGGTCAAGAAATGAATCAGAGCGCATTAATTTATCCTGACCAATTAAATAAGCCTCACCGGTTTTACCTAATCCTGATCTTTCGTTCATGACTTTATTAACCTGGTCAAGGGGTAGTTGAATAGCTATAAGACCAATTATTGATCCTGAGTTGTTTTTTATTGGAAAACTTATAAACATGGCAGGGTCATCATTGCTTGGTGCATATGGTGCCATGTCCACAAAAGAGGGCTTGCCGGAATTTATGGTTTTAGTATATAATTTTCCAAGGCCCGAGTCTTTGTATCTGCCGTGTTTCAGGTTTTCGCCCAGATCACTTTCTCTTGCAGCGCTGTACATGACGTGTCCGTGCTTTGCACAGATTAGAAATACATCGTAGACCCCTGTTTTTTCATAGAAACGTTTTATTGGTTTTCCAAGGGTGGTCCAGATTTTTTTATACTCTTTTGTTGTTACATCATAATTTCCGGTTGGAGAAGTTTTCATATCGTTATGGTATACTAAAAGTCTGTTGTAAAGAGTTATAACATCGCTGCTGTCAGCAAATACTTCCATTTCCAGGGCAATGTCATGGAAATAGGTCTCAATCGCAAGTTTTTTTGCCTGCCGCGCAGCTTCAAGTTTGGCAAAAGCTTCTCTGGATAATGCGTTGGAAGCAGAATTAACTGCAATGATGCTTAGAATAATAAACGGCAGAATGCTGACTATTAGGAAAGCAGCGGTCAGTTTTACAGACAAATTAAGATTTTTAATTTTTCCCATAATAAAACTCCTGATATTATATAGACTTGTTTAAGATTATTATGCCTTGGTGACTTAACAGCCATTATTTATAAGACAAGCTGATATCATGTCAGTATAAATAGTATATTTCGCACCAAATTATTTCGTATATTTTTTATTTTAACATATATACATAAAGATACAAGGGACGATTAATTTTTTTTAGAAATTTGATTTGACATGGAAACTAAATTTTGATAAATTACTGACTGAACGGTCGGTCAATAATTTTTATATGGGTTTATTAAAAAGGATTAATATAATTGAATCAAAAAGAAAAAAAAGAAAAGATAATGTTTGCTGCCATGGCACTTTTTTCCAAAAAAGGATTTGCCGGAACATCCATGAAAGATATTGCAATTAAAGCAGGAATAGGCAAGGGCACTACCTATGAATATTTTAAAGGTAAAGATCAATTGTTTTTTGCAACATTTGAATGGTTTATTGAGTATAGTGAAAATATTGCAAAAAAGAGCATTTCCAGCAATGAAGCAGCAAGTTGTGAAGAAAAACTCAGATTATTTTCCCAATCTGTTTTAGATGCACTCAAAGACTCTGAAGAATTTTATCCTTTAATCCTGGAGTTCTGGGCAGCATCTGCATCATCTAAATATAGAGATAAAATTAAGGAAATATTTAAGATGTTTTATCAGAAGATAGGGCGCATTCTTATTTCAATAATTAATCAGGGTATTGAAAATAAAGAATTTTACGATCAAATCGATGTTGATTCCATTGTGCCGGGAATTGCCGGAGCATGGGATGCAATCGGGCTTCAGGCATGGTTTTATTATGAAGATAATAATGGGTTTGATATTGCAAAAACAATGACAGGGTTTACTGATTTGATAATAAGAGGTCTTAAAAACAAGCAGAAAACATAAATATAAAGGAGAAAAATGAAAAACAGGAAAATAAAGATATTAAATATTGTTTTTATATTATTATTCTGGTTTATTCCCGGGTCTTATTGTGCAGATAATAATAATTTTCCCGATATTGGGTCTCAATTGACAAAAAAAGCTTTTGATTATTATCGGGGAAATGCTTCCATTGCTGTTGTTAATATGACAATTCACAGAACAGACTGGGAACGCACCATGAAGATTAAAGCATGGACAAAAGGAGTACATGATTCACTTTTCAAAATCATCTCACCTGCAAAAGATAAGGGTAATGGCACAATGAAAAAAGGAGATTCAATGTGGACATTTAATCCCAAGGTTAACAGAGTAATTAAACTGCCCCCTTCAATGATGTCCCAGGCATGGATGGGATCTGATTTTTCCAATAATGACCTTGCCAAATCCGATACCATAGTAAAAGATTATTCCCACACCATAACTGATATTAAAGAGGAAAACGGTTTAAAAGTATATTATATTGAATCTGTTCCCCATGCTGATGCACCGGTTGTCTGGGGAATGCTTACCTTTGAAATCAGAGAAGATGGAATAATGTTAAGCCAGGGGTTCTATGATGAGGATAAAATACTTGTTAAAAAACTTATTACTCAGGATATTAAGATGATGGGAGGAAAACTCTTCCCGGCTCTATGGAAAATTTCAAAGGCAGATGCACCTGATGAATATACTTTGATAAAATATCTTGAGCTTGAATTTAAAGATTCTTTGCCCGAACAAATTTTTACCAGGGCAGGATTAAAGAAAAAGATAAGGTGATCATATGTCCACAGATATGAAAATGGCATTAAGAAATATTTGGAGAAACCCTGTCAGAACCATACTTACAATGTCTGCCATCGCATTTGCTTCCATAATCCTTGTTTTTATGCTTTCCTTTCAATTGGGAAGCTATGAGGCAATGGTTAATTCTTCTGTGAAAATTCATACCGGGCATTTCCAGATACAGGCAAAAGGATATAATGAAAAACAGAATATGAGGTATGTGATTTCTTCTCCGAGAGATATTGCAGAAGCACTGGATAAGGTTAAAGGAATTCAGACATATACATTTCGTGCCAATGGCTTTTCCCTTGTTTCTTCTGAAACAAGAACCATGGGTGTGCTTGTAACAGGTGTTGACCCTGTTAATGAAGCTTTGGTATCAACCATTAAAGTGTTGGTAAAACAAGGGGAATACTTTGGGAAAAATGATAGGGATAAGGCAATTGTGGGAAGGCTTTTGGCGAGGCATTTAAAGGTTAAAGTGGGTGATGAGTTGACTATATTGGGTCAGGCAAGGGATGGGTCCATAGCAGCCGGGATTGTTACAATCAAGGGTATTTTTTCTTCTGGTTTTGATAAGTTTGATAGAAGCAGTGTGCAGATTCCTTTGGATTATTTTAATGATTTGTTTGGTATGCATGGGTCTGTCCACGAAATCGTCTGTACGGCAAATTCTCTTTTTGATGTGAATAATATCATTAACCGGCTTAGGGGAAAGCTTGGAAAATTTCAGGGGAAAAAAGATAAACAGATTGTGATTCTGGATTGGAAAAAATTGGTTCCGGGTCTTGTTCAGGGGATAAAACTTGATCTTGCTTCAGCAATTGTTTTTTATTTTATCCTTGTTCTGGTTGTGGCTTTCAGTATTTTGAATACTTTTTTAATGGCGATTCTTGAAAGAACAAAAGAATTCGGGGTTATGCTTGCTCTGGGGGTAAAACCTCTGAGACTTTTAAAACTTGTTTTAATGGAATCTTCTTTTTTAACTTTTGGAGGAGTTTTTATTGGTGGAACAATCGGGTGTCTTATCACTTTATGGTTTCAGACAAAAGGGATTGATCTCAGCGGCACATCTGAAATATTAAAAGAGTACGGAATGAAAGGGATTGTTTATCCTAAATTGTCAATTATTTCAGCTTTGGCAGGTCCTGTCCTGGTATTTATTTTAACCTTAGCTGCTGCATTATATCCTGCATTAAAAGTAAAAAAATTAACACCTGTTAAAGCAATGAACCATGTATAAAGGAGTTAAAAATGTATTTTGAGCTCGCCTGGAGGAATGTCTGGAGAAATTATAGAAGAACTTTAGTTATTATAATTGCTGTGGTGATTGGTGTATGGAGTATGGTTTTTTTAAGTGCTTTTTCCCGGGGCATGATAAATAATATGCTGGAAAATGGAAAATCTGTCATGGTCGGTGATGTCCAGATACATAAAAAAGGTTATAGAGAAGATCCTTCAATTGAAAAAAGCATTAAAGAGCCTTTACCAATTGAATTATTATTAAAAAAAAATCTTCCTGTTAAGGCAATATGGACTAAAAGAATAAAATTAAGTGCGTTTGTGAGCAATGCCCGCCATTCAACAGGTTTAACACTTGTGGGTATTGACCCTGAACAAGAAAAGCACATTTCTTTTATTGGTAAAAGCCTGGTGCAGGGCGATTATCTTACAAAAGATGATTCGCGGGGCATTATCATGGGCAAGGCTTTACTTGAAAAGTTCGAAACCGGAATCGGGAAAAAACTTATTATTATGACTAGAAATGAAAAGGGCGAAATATCATCAAAGGCGTTTAAAATCAAGGGAGTTTTTAAAACAGAATTGGAAGCAACAGAAAAAGGTTTTCTTTTTATTACAATCAAGGGTGCAAGAAAATTAACAGGAATGAAAACAGCAATTTCGGAAATTTCAATTTCAGGCATTAAAAATGAGGAGTTAGAAGGTTTTACCAGGGTGTTAAAAGATGGACTTGATTCTGACTTATATAACATTGAGACCTGGAAAGATTTACTTCCCACCCTTGAAGCATATGTGGATATGTTTAACAGCTTTATGTATATCTGGTATGTCGTGGTTTTTATTGCCATGGGGTTTGGTATTGTAAATACAAGTTTGATGGCTGTTTTTGAGCGGGTACGGGAGTTTGGACTTTTAAGGGCTCTTGGTATGAAACCCTGGTGGGTCATTCGTTCGGTTTTAACAGAATCTTTTTTTATATTATTGGTTGGAGTGTCAGTTGGGAATTTTTTAGGTATTGCTTCAGTTTATTTGATGAAGTTTAACGGGCTTAATCTTGCGATGTTTGGCAATGGAGCGGAATTTTTCGGTATGTCACGAATTATTTATCCTGCTTTAACCTTACATGATTTTATGAGCATAGATATTATAATAGTTGTTTTAGGATTTATTGTATCCCTTTATCCGGCAATAAGAGCTGCTAAAATAACACCGGTCGAGGCAATGAGAGAATAAATAATATTCAGGGGAAAGACATGACAAATATTAAAAATTATATAGTTAAGGCAGATAATATCAATAAGACTTATCATCAGGGAAAAGTTAAGGTAAATGCCTTAAGAGGGATGTCAGTTAAGATAAAGTCAAGTGAATTTATGGCATTGGCAGGACCATCAGGATCCGGGAAAACAACCATGCTTAATATGATTGGCAGTATTGACCGCCCTGATTCCGGCAGAATAATTGTTGATAACCATGATTACTCTGAGATGAAACAATCAGAGCTTGCAGATTTGCGTCTGCAAAAAATCGGGTTTGTTTTCCAGGCATATAATTTGATTCCAGTATTGTCTGCCGAGGAAAATGTTGAGTATATTATGCTGCTCCAGGGTGTAAACGCAAAGGAAAGAAAAAAAAGAGCAAGGGCAATTCTTGATGATGTGGGGCTTGAAGGAAAATATACAAGAAGACCCTCGGAACTTTCAGGGGGACAGCAGCAGAGAGTTGCAGTGGCAAGGGCAATCGTATCAAACCCTGCAATCGTTCTTGCGGATGAACCAACAGCAAATCTGGATTCTAAAACCGGTCAATCCCTGCTTGATATGATGAGAAGAATGAACCGTGAAAAAAATGTAACTTTTATATTCTCAACCCACGATAATATGGTAATGGATTATGCAAAACGTATTGTAAAGGTTAAGGACGGGCAAATTGATGATGATATCGTAAAGGAAAAGTAAATAAGCAATTATGAGGACAAATTCGACCTTTATTTTTCTTTTTTGTATTGGTTTTTATCTGTTTTTCCCTTTAATAGTATGGGCAGATTCAAAGAATATTCAAACCTCCTTTAGTGGGCAGATAAAATTGAGTTTTAGTGGTACAAATTATAAAAAAGATTCAATCAATGGTGAATATAAGAAAAGCACCTGGTTTGATTCTGATTTGAACTTGAGAATAATTTCAAGGACTTTTTTTAATGATAACCTCAGCTTTGAATGCCATTATGTTATGGGTGCATTCAAAGGTGACACCATTAAAGCTCAAAATTATTTTTTAAAAAAGTATCCGCATCTTTTGACATCACCAATTTTTCAAAAAAACATTGATGATAACACCCAGGTATTTGATCTGTCATCTGAAATAAAAAAAGGAAATAATTATTTTGTTTTTCAAAGACTTGACAGGTTAAACCTGTCCATGGAAGGCAATGGCGGAAGAATTATTATCGGACGTCAGGCTGTAACATGGGGAAATGGTTTTATATTTAATCCAATGGATATTTTAAACCCTTTTTTACCAGGTGATATTGACAGGGATTATAAAAGGGGTGACGACATGATATCTATTGAAGCTTTTTTAAAAAACGGGGATGATCTTCAGTTTATTTATGTACCAAGACGTGATTCAAGGGATGGAAAATTTAAATTCTCCAAGTCATCTCTGGGAGCAAAATATCATTTTGGTATTGATGATGCGGAATTTGATTTGTTTTTAGCTGAACATTATCAATCCACTCTTACAGGAATAGGATGTATTGTAAATATTGGAGATACTGTTGTTAGAAGCGATATAATATATGGTTTTGCCCATGATAAAAAAGAGAATGATTCCTTGAGTGCAATTTTAAATATTGATTATTCATGGGTATGGTTTGAAAAGAATTTTTATGGATTTATTGAATATTATCATTCAAGAAAAAATTATTTGTCTTCAGGTATGAAAATGGAAATAACTCCTTTAATAAATTTAAATTTAACTTCAATTTTAAATCTTAATGATTCCTCGTGTCTGATTCAGCCGTGCATGACCTGGAATATAACCCAAAATCATGAATTGACACTGGGAGGCAATATCGCCATTGGTGGCAAGGATGATGAATATGGTCAAACAAGAATCCCTTTTTCACAAAAATTTATAGATCATGGGTCAAATCTGTTTTTATGGCTTACAATATTCTTCTAAAATTTATTTAGCTGTGACAACAGGTGATTAACAATTTTTGACCGGGAATTTCTGACAGATGATCAAAGTATTAGCAATCTCTGGTCAAAAGGTGGTATAATATAAACTGGTGATTAATTGATGATAAGACAATATATATAGAGGTATCATGACTAATTTGATTTATACACCTGAAAAAGAGATAGAGAACAGAATAAATTCCCTGAAGGTTGCAATTGATAAGGCAGGGCTTGACGGTGTTGTAATAGTTCACCATACAAATCTTTTTTATTTTTCAGGCACTTCACAAAGCGCTCATCTTTTTGTTCCTAAAAAAGGCAAACCATTATTAATGGTAAGAAAAAGTTTTAAAAGAGCAGCAAAAGAATCTTCTTTAGATAATATTGTTGAAGAAAAAAGTATTAAAAAACTTGAAAAACGAATTTTCGAAGCAGGATATAAAGATCTTTCAAAAATTGGGCTTGAGCTTGATGTAATTCCTTTTAATACATATAAATTTTATAATGATAAAGTGTTTGTGAATTCAGAATTGGTTGATGCTTCAAATATATTTAAAAAAATAAGATTAATAAAAAGCAGGTGGGAAATTGATTTATTAAGGACTGCTTGTAAAGCTCTTACCCATGGATTTGGGAAAGTTCCTGCATTATTGAAACCAGGTATGACGGAAATTGAGTTTGCAGGACTTTTTGAGGCGCAACTTCGAAAATCAGGATATGGCGGTTGCAGCAAAATGAGAGCTTTTAACCAGGATTTTCTTTTTGGAAATATAGTTTCGGGAATAAGTGGCAGTATCCCGACATATTTTGACGGACCAGTTGGGGGCGAAGGGCTTACACCGGCGAATAATCCCCATGGAGCAGGATGGAAAAAAATCCAAAGGGATGAGCCTGTATACCTTGATTATACCTGTGTTGTGAACGGATATACAGCTGATGCCGAAAGAATTTACGTTATGGGCGATTTGTCTGAAAAATTTTATAAAGCCCATGATAATGCATTAAAGATTCAAGATGAGCTAATTAGAATGATTGAGCCTGGGGTTGAGTGGCAGACATTGTATCTAAAGGCTGTTGATATGGCAGAAAAATTTTCAATGCTGGATAATTTTATGGGAATTGGAAATGATCAAGTGAAATTTATCGGTCATGGCGTTGGTCTTGAGCTTGACGAATTCCCTGTTTTTGCAAAGGGGCTTTCCATGAAACTTGAAATTGGAATGTGTTTTGCCATTGAACCTAAATTTGTATTCCCTGATGGGGCTGTTGGGATTGAAAACACCTTTGCCTTAAGGGATGACAAGGTTGAAAAGCTTACTTTGTTTGATGAAAACATAATAAAGGTTTAAGAAAAAGTTTAATTATTTATTTTTTTTATTTGACAATTGTTTCAAAATATGGTTTTATTCACAACACTTGGATAAGTATAACCAATAATTTTTAGTGTGAGGCGGCAATGGCAAATAACAAGGTATCAGAAAGCGTAGAGAAAAAAGACGATAAATTTTGCCAGGGAGATTTGGCTGTTTACCCTGCCCATGGAGTGGGTTGCATTGAATCCATTGAGAGTAAAAATATTAATGGAGAAGACCTGAATTTTTATATGATGAAAATCATAGAAAACGGCATGGTTATTATGATCCCTACTTCTAATGCTAAAGCTGTCGGCTTAAGAGAAGTAATCCAGAAAGATGAAATTCCAGATGTCTATAATGTAATGCAGGAAAAATGTGAATCCAAGGGGAAACAAACCTGGAATCGCCGATACCGTGAATATATGGATAAAATCAAAACAGGTTCAATTTACGATGTCGCGACTGTGTTTAGAGATTTATACCAATTGAAAATTGAAAAAGACCTGTCCTTTGGAGAAAGAAAACTTTTTGATACTGCTAAAAATTTACTTGTACAGGAATTATCAACTGCAAAAGATGTGGATGAAGGTTTTATGATGAAAGAGATTGAAAGCCTTTTTTAAAAAGTTTTACTTGATATAAAATAAATTTAAGATACTCAGGGACACCGGCAGACAATGTTTTGTTTGCCGGTTTTTTAATTTATGGATATAGAACTTAAAGTTGATGAACAAAATTCCAGGCTCAGGGTAGATACTCTATTATCAAAAACATTTGATATTATTTCCAGAACCCAGGCTGTAAATCTTATAAAAACTGGTAATATACTTGTTTCAGGCAGAATCATAAAGCCCGGATATAAGGTAAATACCGGCGAAATTATCACAGGTGCTTTTAAAGATTCATCAGATAATTGCCTGAAGGCTGAAAACATTGATCTTGATATTGTTTTTGAGGATGAATTTTTAATCATTATTAATAAACCTCCTGGACTTGTTGTGCATCCTGGTGCGGGCAATCGTTCAGGTACGCTTGTTAATGCCTTATTGTATCAATGCCCTGAAATTAAGAATGCAGATGAGGACAATTTTAGACCTGGGATTGTTCACAGGCTTGATAAAAATACAAGCGGGCTGATTGTAGTTGCCAAAAAAAATTCATCTTTGAAATTTTTAAAAAACGAATTTAAACAGCGCCGTGTTGTAAAAAAGTATTATGCCCTTGTGCAGGGAGTTATTAAAGATGATGTTGGTAAAATAATACTTGCCATTGGGAGACATCCTGGTAAAAGAACCCTCATGGCTTCAAAAAGCAATAAATTAAGATATGCAGAAACAAGATGGGTTGTAAAAGAAAGATATAAAGATGCAACTTTGGTTGAAGCTTTGTTAAAGACCGGCAGAACCCATCAAATAAGGGTGCATTTTTATGAAACAGGTTTCCCTTTAATTGGGGAACAAGTATACCAGTTCAGGCGGTTTAGAAAGAAAAAAACATCAATTCCCCGCCATATGCTTCATTCTGCATATCTCATGTTCAGGCATCCTTATTCAGGCAGAAAATTGAGTTTCACAGCTCCTCTACCAGAAGATTTTAAAAAAGTGATGGAACAATTGGCAAAAAATTAAAAAAATATTTAATTTTTTATCAATGTATTTTTTTTGAACCTTTTTATGATTAATGTAACTTATAAGTAAATATTTATTAAGGCGGGTTTTTAGAATTTATTTTTTAATTAAAGAAAAGAGGAGCAAAACCATGAAATCATTAAAATTAAAAAGAACACTTTTTATCCTTATTATCGCAATTGCTTTGATGCCCTTTGGCACAGCAATGGCAAAAAAAGCAATAATGCAGCCAACAAAAAAAGTTGTGGGGCATGGTGTTACAATAGATGCTGATGCCGTTCATAAGGCTTCACTCATATGTGATCTTGAAGTCAGATTTATAAATTCAACTCAGTGTTATTGTAATGAAGTCAGTAATGTCGGTGCCATGTTATATAAGGATATATGGGTGAGCGTTGCAAATTACTCATGCAATGGTAAAGGGACTGATAATGTTAAAGCTTTTCTGGATGTCCAATATTTTGATCTTATGGCAAACAGGCTTGTTAATAAAACATTTCCTTTAACTTTAGCCAAAGACAGGTCTCAGAATGTAAAAGTGAAGAGCGGGTTTGTTCTTATCCAACAAAACCCTGGAATCAAAGCAACATTACGATTGGGCAATAATGGATTACCAATAGCAGATTGTAATCGTGCAAATAACAGGAAAGTTGCAAGACAATGCCAATTGGCAGTAGTTCAATAAAATTAGATTAATTAAAATAATAGAATAACCGGTACAAAATCCATATTTGTACCGGTTATTTGTTTTTTATAATAAGTCAGCTGGAAATTTTTACTGCACAGACCTTAAATTCAGGGATTTTAGCAATGGGATCACATGCAGGGTTTGTAAGAACATTGGCTGAGCTTTCAACAAAGTGAAAAGGCATAAAAACAACGCCTTTGGATACTCTGTCCGTGATCATGATCCTTGTTGAGATTTCTCCTCTCCTGGAAGCAACTTTAACCCTTGCTTTATCAATAAGATTAAGCTCTTTTGCATCCTGGGTATTAATTTCCATAAAGCCTTCAGGAATTTCATTTTCCAGGGATATTGAATTTCTTGTCATTGTGCCTGTGTGGTAATGGGCATAAACTCTGCCGGTTGTAAGGCAGAAAGGGTATTCTTTGTCAATTTCCTCGGCAGGGGGTCTAAATTCAATGGCATGGAATAATCCTTTTCCCCGGGCAATTTTATCCTTGTGAAGATAGGGTGTGCCGGGATGGTCTGTGTTGGGACATGGCCATTGTAATCCATCCCCGTTAAGGCGGTCATAGGTAACTCCACCATAAGAAGGAGATAATTGAGCAATTTCTTTCATTATATCTTCAGGCGATTCATATTCCATTTTATAGCCAAAGGCATTGGATATATCCTGAATAATTTTCCAGTCCTGTCTTGCATCTCCTGCAGGTTCAACAGCTTTTCTGACCCGGGTGATTCTTCTTTCCGTATTGGTAAATGTGCCGTTTTTTTCAGCATAGGAAACTCCAGGAAGAACAACATTTGCAAGCTCTGCAGTCTCGGTTAAGAAAATATCCTGAACTACTAAAAATTCTATTTTTTCCAGAGCTTTTTTTACATGGTTTGCATCAGGGTCACTTAATATGGGGTTTTCACCTAATACATACAAAGCTTTTACTTCGCCTTTATCAATACCGTCAAGCATATCAGGAATGGTACGACCATTCATTTTTGGCAGAATATCAGTATTCCAGGCTTTGGAAAATTTTTCATTTGCCTGGTCATTGATAACAGGCTGATAAGATGTGATCACATTGGGCAGACCTCCCATATCACATGCACCCTGGACATTGTTCTGACCCCTGAGCGGGTTAACGCCGGTTGATTCCTTGCCTAAATTACCTGTAAGCATTGCAAGGTTTGCAAGGGATTTTACATTGTCCACACCTGTTGTATGCTGGGTAATACCCATGCAATAAATTATGGAACCTTTATTGCAGTTTGCATAGACTTTTGCAATCTCTTTTATGTCCTCAACAGATACACCTGATATTTCAGATGCTTTTTCAGGAGGATAATTTTTCAAAACTTTTTTTAAAGATGCAAAATCTTCTGTTTTCTCATCAATAAAAGATTGGTCCTGCCAGTTGTTTTCACAAATAACATTCATAATACCGTTTAATAAGGCAACATCAGTTCCCGGGGTATGGCTTACATATATGTCTGCAAACTCAGCTATTTGAATTTTTCTCGGGTCTATTACAATTATTTTTGCCCCGTTCTTTTTTGCACGAAAAATTCTTGTTGCAATAAGAGGATGGCATGTGGTGGTGTTTGATCCAATAATAAAAATAACTTCAGAATTTTCAAACTCTGCAATGGAGTTTGTCATTGCTCCACTTCCAAATGCAGCGGCAAGACCTGCCACTGTAGAAGAATGTCACAGCCTTGCACAATGATCTATATTATTGGTACCAACAGCAGCCCTTGCAAATTTTTGTAAAATATAATTATCTTCATTTGTAACCTTTGCCGATGCAAAAAAACCAAGGCTGTCACTTGAATTTTCATCTTTTATTCTTTTCAGGTTTGATGCAGTATAATCAATTGCTTCTTCCCAGGAGACTTTTTCCAATTTTCCGTTTTTACGTATCATGGGAGAGGTCAGCCTTTTTTTGCTTGTAACAAATTCATGCACATTCCATCCTTTGATACAAAGTCCACCCTGATTTACCGGGCTTGTTTTGCACGGAATGGTTCCAATGAGTTTGCCGTCAAGAACTTCCAAAAAGAAATTACACCCGCATCCGCAGTAAGTACATGTTGTAAGTATGGTTTTATAATCCATGGTTATGCCTCATCACTTTTAATTTTTTTAACTGGTTCTTTGGTTGTAAGCGGTGATGTCTGCCCAATAGATACTCCACTTTTAAAACCAAAATCATTTAACATAATCTGATTGGTTTTTTTGTATAAGGTTCTTAAGGGGATATCAACAGGGCAAGCCTCTTCACATAATCCACAGTCAATACATTTGTCAGCCATATGCATGGCTCTTACAAGGTGAAATGCTGGCATGTCAACAGGAAGCTGACCTTTGGAAATCAATTCTTCAGATTCCAGGGTGCATTCATTACAAAAGCACATGGGGCAGATATTGCGGCATCCGTAACATTTTACGCATTTTGAAAATTCATATTCCCAGAAATCAAATTTTTCTTTTAAATCAAGATCATCTATTTTTTTAACTGATTCAAAGGAATTGTTTTCAATTTTTTCTCCTGCAACAAGCTCATCAGGAAAAGGTTTTTCACATTCACATTCCAGAGCAAGTTCTTTGGGGCATGCAATGCCGACAATAACAATTTTTTCCTTATTCAATTGATTAAAGGCGCATAATGCATTAATGGCTCTTTCATCACAACCACGAGCAAGAACCCCGAATGTCAGATCCTGATGTTTTTTATAAAAAGAGGTCAGGATTTTTGCAAGGGGATATCTTGCATCTCCTGGTTTTTTATCATCTCCAAGGACAAGCTTGTCCAACTCATCGGCATTTTTAAAAAGAAAAGGAGCTGTGTGCCCGTCTACTTTTCCAAGACCAAGGAATCCTTGTATTGTTTTTTTATCTAAAAGCTCTTTTACTTTTTCTTTTATTTTATTAATCATACAACCACCTAAGATTTACTGGTAAATCAATTATGCAACATCTGCTTTTTTATTTTTTTGACCCAATGGTGATGGTCCAAGTTCCCGAACTTCATCAATAAAAGTTTTCAGCTCATGTACAAGTTCAGGAGCTTCAGCAGAAGATATCCAGCTTGTTTTCAGTCGTTTTGCATCAATGCCTGAAAAACTTAATAATTGTTGTAAAACAGCTACTCTTTTATCTGTGGAATAATTACCAAACTGGTAATTGCATTCTCCAAGATGTCAGCCGCCTATAAATACGCCATCAATCCCCTGTTGAAAAGCTTTGAGCATATGATGGGGAGAAACACTGCCACTACACATTACCCTTATTGTTCGAACATTACTCGGGTATTGCAAACGACTGACCCCAGCCAGGTCAGCAGCGGCATAAGCTCACCACGTGCACAAAAAACATATAATTTTCGGCTCAAATTCCTTGTTACTCATTAATCCACCTTTTACACTATATTTTTATTCTATGCTGCATATTATTATTTTAAGCAGCATTAATTTGACTCAATAATTGTTCAGGCTTAAACCCTTTCAGGGTTGCACTGTCAGAAGGACAGGTCGAAGCACAATTACCGCAGCCCTTACATAAAATTTCATTTATTTCACAAATTCTTTTTTCCTGATTAAAGCTGATTGCCTCATAGGGGCAGACCCCAACACAAGCAAGGCATCCTGCACAAGTATCAGGGTTGATTTCAGCAACAATTGCACTTTTTATAAGATTGTCTTTAAAAAGGATAGCACCTATTCTTGATGCAACACCTATACCCTGGGTACGCGCCTCTTCAGAGGTTGCAGGAAATCTTGCACTACCACACAAAAATATACCGTCAGCAGCAAAATCAAGGGGTCGCAGCTTTGCATGGGCTTCTAAGAAAAATCCGTTTTTATCTGTTGGAACCCTGAGCATCTGGGCTATTTCCATGGAGCCTTTGCTTGAAATTAAAGGAGTTGAAAGAACAACCAGATCATATTTAATCTCTTTTGTTTTACCAATAATTGCCTGGTGAAAACTAATTGCGTTTTTATTGACTAAAGGAGGTTTTGTTTCATCATATATATGAAAATTTATACCCTGCCCCCTTGCATCCCAGAGCATTTGTTCTTTTTTTGTCCCATACATCTGCATATCACGGTATAAAATATCTATGTTGGCTTCAGGGTTGATTTCCTTAATAAACATTGCATTTTTTACAGCTGTCATGCAGCAGATTCTTGAACAATATTCACGGTCTTTATTGCGTGATCCAACACATTGAACCATGACAATATTTTTTGCATCAAGTTTGCCCTGTTTTAATTTTTGTTCAAGTTCCATCTGTGTTATGACATTTTTCCCATTATATCCTGAAAAATTTTTTTCGGGAGTCAGGGGCAGGGCACCTGTTGCAGCAACAATACATCCTACTTTATCATCTATGGTTTTGTCGTTGTCTTGAATTGTAATTTCATAGTTTCCAATATACCCTTGAATACTTTTAACTTTTGCCTGGGTAAAAATTCTAATATTCTGGAGTTGGGAAATACTTTGAATTTCAGCATTAATATTATCTTCAGCAGATTCTTTAGTATCAAGTTTATTTATTAAACAAAGAAGTCCGCCAAGCTTTTTTTGTTTTTCAACCAGAATGACTTCAAGCCCCATATTTGCCAATGCCTTGGCAGCAGAGAGTCCTGATATACCGCCCCCGATAACAAGGACTTTTTTTATAATGGAAGATTTGATTTCTTCCTGGGGCTGTAAAGATGCACTTTTTGCAACACTCATTCTTACAAGGTCTTTTGCTTTTGCAGTTGCAACATCCCTTAAACCCATATGAACCCATGAACATTGATCTCTGATATTAGCCATTTCAAACAAATACGGGTTTAGCCCTGCTTCTTTACATGAACTTGAAAAAAGAGGCTGATGGGTTCGAGGTGAACATGATGCCACCACAACCCTTGTCAGATTGTTTTCTTTAATGCCTTTTTTTATTTCTTCAATTCCTGCTTCAGAGCAGGTATAGAGGTTTTCTTTGGCAAAAACAACATTGGGAAGACCTGCTGCATATCTGGTTACTTCAGCGCAGTCAAGATGTCCTGCAATATTGGATCCGCAATCACAGATAAATACGCCTATTCTTGGTTTGTTTTCTTCCATACCTTATTTCCTTATGATGCCTTGACGGTTTGTGATGTCATGGTTACAGCCTGTACAGCACGTGATGCAGCACTGCTTGCCTGGGCAACCGATTCCGGAATATCCATGGGACTGTGGGCGCAGCCGCATACATATATGCCTTTTCTTGTAGTATCCAAAGGTTTGTTTTCAAGGGTTTTGAAAAAACCAAAATTATCAGTCTCTATATCCAGTATCTGTGATAATTTTTCTATACCCTTATTAGGTGCACAAGCCGTTGCAAGTATGACAAGCTCAAATTCTTCCTTTTTGACTTTTTGTTCTTTTGTATCTTCATAAATAATAACAGGATTATTATCAGGTCCATTTGTAATTTCTGCAACTCTTCCTCTTATATAGGATATATTGGAGTTGTTGCCGCCGCGAACCTTATATTCTTCAAATCCTTTGCTCACGGCACGGATATCCATGCCAAAGATTGTGGAGCTTGTTTCATTCTCATGCTCATGGGCAATGATTGCTTCTTTAATGGAATGCATGCAGCAATACCCGGAGCAGAAAGGATAAAATCTTAAATCCCTTGAGCCAACGCATTGAATAAAGGCAAGTTTTTTTGCAACATCAAATCTGGCTGCAGCCTTATTTAAGGCTTCAAGGGATTGGGATATTTCAAGATGGGCTTTATATTTAGCTGCCCATTTTTCCATGTCTTTAAAATTTTCATCTTCTTTTTTATACTCATTGTTTTTAAATTTTGAGTAAAAATCTTTGGATTTTATTCCATGCTTGTCTTCAAATCTTGAGATTAGTTTTGTGGATTTTTTCACCTTTTTTTCAAGAACTGTGATTTCCTCATTAACAGCAATGTCAGAAGGCCGATCAATATGACCGCCTGTGGGACCGCTGGCACTTAAAAATCTTTCAAATTCAATGGCTGTTATTACATTGGGAAGGTCTTTATATCTGTATTCCGGTATTTTTTCAGGGTTAAATATTTCATATCCTGTTGCAACAATTATTGAACCTATATCAAGTTCAACAATTTTATCTTTTTGTTCAAAATTTATGGCATCAGCTTCGCATTGCTTCTGGCATATTCCGCATTTTTTCCCATTCAGAACCCGGCAGAAATCAGGATCAATTGTGTGGGTGGATGGAATTCCCTGGGCAAACCATGAATATATGGCTTTGCGCTCGGAAAAACCTTCGTTAAAAGCATCAGATACAATGGTAGGGCATTTCTGGGTACAGGCACCACAGCCTGTGCACTTTGTTTCTTCAACATAGCGTGCTTTTTTTCTTATTGTAACCTTAAAATTACCCTTTGTACCTTCAATTTTTTCAACTTCGCTATAAGCCATTAATTCAACATTGGGATGTCGACCGACATCCAGCATTTTGGGCGAAAGTATTCAGATGGCACAATCATTGGTGGGAAAGGTCTTGTCAAGCTGGGCCATTTTCCCGCCAATACTTGGAAGACTTTCCACAAGGTGTACCTTAAATCCCATTTCAGCAAGATCCAGAGAAGATTGTATTCCTGCGATTCCTCCTCCGATAACAAGCATTTCTTTATTCACAGCCTACCTCCTGTTCCGATTTCTAAATCATACATATTTTGTTCACGCCACCTGTTTTAAATTCAAGGGACCAAGATTTATTATTTCATTTGTAAATTGGGTCGCAACTTCAGCAAATTTAGTGCCTTCTGCAGATGATATCCATTCAAGCCTCAGCCTTTTTTTATCAATGCCAAGGATTTCAATTAGTTTTTGAGTCATATTAAACATTTTTTCAGCTTTTTCATTACCGTCCAGGTAATGGCAGTCTCCAATATGTCAGCCCGAGACCAGCACACCATCTGCCCCTTTTTCAAAGGCTTTTAGTATAAAATTTGGATTTACCCTGCCCGAGCACATCAGTTTTATTATTTTCATATTGGGTGGATATTGAAATCTGCTCACACCTGCAAGATCTGCTGCTGAATATGAACACCAATTGCAGGCAAGGGTTATGATTTTCGGGTTGAATTCTATATTATTTTCTTTAGCCATATTTTAATTAAGCCTCCAATTTAAACTTCCAATGCTGTTTCTACCATGGTCAGCACTGTTTCATCGTCATAATTATGTATTGAAGCAGCACCTGTGGGGCAGGCAACAGAACATGCACCACAGCCTTTACAAAGTGCGGGTTGGACATGTGCTATCTGGGTTTCAATAAGCTTTTCTCCTGATACTTCATTGACTCCTTCAACCGGTTCAATAGTAATAGCATTAAAGGGGCAGACTTTTTCGCATTCACCACATCCTCTGCACATGCTTGTTTCAATGTGGGAAACTATTCCTTCCACTGTTATACTGTCTTTGGAAAGAGCAACAGCAGCTCTTGAAGCTGCAGCTTTTGCCTGGGCAATGCTTTCTTCAATGGGTTTTGGATAATGAGCCATGCCAGCTAGAAAAATACCTTCGGTTGCAAATTCCACAGGTCGAAGTTTTGCATGGGCTTCGTTAAAGAAATTATCCTGGGTTAATGAGAGTTTAAACATTTTGGCAAGTTCTTCATTATCCAATGGTTCTATGGCTGAAGCAAGAACAACAAGATCAGTTTCAATTTCAAGGTCACGATTCAGAACATGATCCTTGATTGTCACACTGATATGATTATCATCTATTGGTTTTACCAAAGGTTTATTTTCAACATCATATCTTATAAAAATAACTCCTTTATCCCTTGCTTCCTTGTAAAGTTGTTCCCTTTGCCCATAGGTTCTTATATCCCGGTAAATGATATATACATCTTTATCAGGATTAATGTTTTTAAGTTTTATGGCAGATTTTATGGAATGGGTACAGCATACCTTTGAGCAATAAGGTCTGTCAGCATTTCTTGAGCCAACACATTGGATAAAAACAAAGGTTCTGGCATCTTTTATTTTTTTATCATCTGCTTTTAAACCCATATCAAAATCAAGATGGGTTAATACTTGTTTATTTTCACCGTAAAGATATTCTTCAGGCTTGTGTTCTGCTGCTCCCACCGTGACAATAACAGCGCCATGACTAATATTAATATCTTTTCCTGATTGTAAAAGTGTTGTTTCAAAATTACCAATAAATCCTGCGGAATTTTTTATGGTACTTTTGGTATAAACATCAATAAGTGGGTTGTCATTGACTTTTTGAATCATTTTGTCTAAATTTTCTTTAATATTTTCACCAAGCCATGTTGAATCAAGTTTTAAAGCAGCACCTCCAAGCTTGTCGGTTTTTTCAACAATGGAGGTATGAAAACCCTGATCTGCAAGTCCCAGTGCTGCTGCCATTCCGGCAATTCCGCCACCTATTACAAGGGCGTTGCTGTCAATGGTTATTTTTGGCTGGTCAAGGGGTTTGATCCGCCTTGCCCTTGCAACAGCCATTTGAACCAGGATTTTTGCTTTTTCGGTTGCCTTGTCTTTTTCCTTGGAATGTACCCAGGAACATTGGTTCCTGATATTTGCCATTTCAAAAAGGTATTTATTTAATCCTGCCTCTTTAAGTGTCTCCTGGAATAAAGATTCATGGGTTCTTGGCGAACATGCTGCAACAACAATTCTGTTAAGGTTGTTTTCTTTTATGACCTGGGTCAGCTTTTCCTGGGTATCCTGGCTGCAGGTAAAAAGATTTTCTTCCACATATGTCACATCAGGTAAAGACCTTGCCATTAATGCAACAGACGGGACATCCACAATACCGCCAATATTGGTACCGCAATTACATACAAATACACCAATACGCAATTCTGCTCTGGTTACATCTTTTTCTTTGGGGAAAGTTTTTTCCTTTGTCAGAGAATTTCTTGATAATGACAAGGTGGTCTGGGCATCACAGGCAGCAGCGCTTGCTTCCATAACTGCCATGGGGATATCTTTTGGTTCCTGAAAAGACCCACATACAAATATACCTTTGCGTGATGTTGAAACCGGGTTAAAGCTGTCTGTTTTGACAAATTTATTCTCATTGATTTCAATATCAAGTCTGTGTGCAAGGTCAACAACTTCTTTTGGAGTCTGCATCCCAACGGACAATACAACAAGATCAAAAGTTTCCGTGAGAATTTTACCCTGATCATCAACATATTTTAGAATTAAATTTTTTGTTTCACGATCTTCAACAATTGTATGAATCCTTGAGCGCACAAATCTTACTTTTTGTTCGTTTTTTGCTCGTTCATAATATCCTTCAAATTCTTTGCCATATGTTCTCATATCCATATAAAAAATGGCAGTATCAAGCCCTCCGCCAGAATGTTCTTTTGCAATAACAGCTTCTTTAATTGCATACATACAGCATACTGAAGAACAATAGGAATTATCACATCTGTTAATATCTCGTGAGCCCACACATTGAAGCCATGCAACTTTTTTGGGTGGTTCGTTATCAGACGGGCGGATCAAGTGCCCGTTAAACGGACCTGTGGCACTTAAGATTCGTTCCATTTCAAGGGAGGTGATTACATTTGAATATTGTGAATACTGGTAGTTATCAAGCCCTGAAGGGTCAAAGGTTGAAAATCCCGGTGCCATGATAACCGCTCCAACCTTGAGATGAACTATTTCATCTTTCTGATCAAAATCAATGGCTCCTGTAGGACATACCTTTTGGCAGACACCGCATCTTCCGTTTTTGTTTATATAGATACATTGGTCAGAATCAATGGCATATTTTAAAGGAACTGCCTGGGGGTAATCAACATAAATGGCTTTTCTTTTGGCAAGACCTGCATTAAAATTGTCTGTGACTTTTTTAGGACATTTTTCAGTGCAGGCTCCGCAGGCAATACATTTATCCATGTCCACATATCGTGGATGTACACTGAGTTCAACATCAAAATCTCCAGCAGTCCCGGAAATTTTATTTACTTCACATAATGTTTTAAGCTCTATGTTTAAGTGCCGGCCGACCTCGACCAGTTTAGGTGAAATAATTCACATGGCACAGTCATTGGTGGGAAAGGTCTTGTCAAGCTGCGCCATTGCCCCGCCAATTGATGCTTTTTTTTCAATCAAATAAACATAAAAACCTGAGTCTGCAAGGTCTAATGCTGTCTGCATTCCTGCAATACCACTTCCTACTACCATTACAGAGCCTCTGGTGGCATCATTGCTTTGGGTATTAATATTGTTCACTGCATTCATAGCTGGTCCTTAAAAAAATTAAGTATAGTCCTTTAGTTATTTAATATTCATGCTCTCTGCCAGATAAGAATATATATCCATAATTTTAATACCTGAGTCAGAAGATGATGCAGCACAGGTAAGATGAATCTGGCATTTTGGACAGGCTGTTATAATGGTATCAGCTTTAGCCTGTTTTGCTTCATTTAGTCGTTTTGTCTGCATTGCTTTGGAACATTGGGAACATTCCATCCAGGCTGTAGTGCCACAGCATATTGCATTTTCTCTATTATGTTCCATTTCTCTGAACAATGTTTCTGGTATTTTATTGATAAGCTGCCTTGGTTCTTCATATATACCTGATCGTCTGCCCAGTCTGCATGGATCCTGATATGTGACATTGCTGTCTGAACATGGAGTAAATTCAATATCAGTTTGAAGAAGTTTTTCTGCAAAAAATTTTGTAATTGAAATGATTTCAAAATCCATATTTTCAAAATACTCAGGATAAACTTCCTTGAACATATTATAGCCCTCAGGGCAGCCAAACAATACTTTTTTTGCCCCTGAAGCCTTAATTGCTTTAATATTTTTTTGTGCAAGGGTTTTAAAAAGGTCCTGATCACCACTCCAATATGCATCATGACCGCAACAGCACTCATCATTGCTGATAACCGGTTCAATCCCTATCTTATTTAAGATTTTCAGAATATTTTCTGCTGATTTTAAAGCAGGCACATCCAGATATTTAAATATTACATCAAAATATGGAAGGCATCCCACAAAATAAAAATATTCACCCTTATCTGTGAACTTTCCTGTGTTTTCAGCCCAGGCAGTGCGATTTTGTTTGATTTTATTGTCTTTATTGAAATTTGCCTGTATCTCGGGAATGGTTTGAAGCATTCCATTATGGTTGAGGCGCGGAACGTTTTTTATTGTTCTTGCTTTTATTCGGTAAGAACGGATAAATTCAGGAAAATCAATTTTTACAGGGCATCTGTCACTGCATCTTGAACAGGTGAGGCATGACCATAGATCATGATCCTGGAGAATATCCCCTTCAGGTTGATCAATGGTTTTTTTAATCATCTGTCTTGGTGAAAAATCAAGCCGATCTTGACTGATCGGACAACTTCCTGTACAAACACCACATTCCATGCAGTAATTAACCTGCTGTTTCGTAAGCTGCATACTATATTCTTCCGTTTTGTCTATTAGTATATATTTCGAACATTCAATCATTTATGATAAAAAATTACATGGTTGTCAATAAAAAATTTTAATAATTTTAATTCATATAATAAATAAACTTTAAAATATTTTTATACAACTTTGTCTTTTTGGTTATTATAGAAAAATAAATGGAAGAAGTGAGGCTTGGGTATGCTTTATTTATACTTTTGACTGAGAATTGCTGATTAATCAAGGTTGCTCCAGCAATTCTCGGTCAAAAAATATTAACAGAGCGATACAGATACTTGGCAGATACCCGCTCCAAAAGTCTTACCTGTATATGAACAAG